>JACRNP010000039.1 GCA_016234845.1 Deltaproteobacteria bacterium
ACCGTACCGCCTTCCGGATCTCCTCGTGGATTTTCCGGGCGTCGCCCGACAGGGCCGCCGGGACGGAGGACGCCTTCGAGCGGAACGCCGCAACGTCCGGATTCCGCTCGATCTCGACTCCCGCGTCCGCCAGCGACGCCAGCTGCTTCGCCTCGTTGCCGCGCACGTACGCGCGGCCCGCCATCGACGCGTCCTTCGCGGCCGCGAGGAAGACCTCCCGGTCCTTCACCGGCATCCGGTCCATGAACGCCTTGTTGGCGGTGATCACGGCCGCGGAGTAGACGTGGCGGGTGAGCGTGAGGTGCCGCTGTCCGGCCTCCGCGAGGTTCGCTCCGTATATGATCGCGACCGGGTTCTCCTGCCCGTCGATCGATCCCTTCCGCAGCTCCGCGTCGATGGGCCACGCCATCGGGACGACGTCGGCGCCGAGTGTCTTCCAGAGGGCCATGTGGGAGGGGGACTCCATCGTCCGGATCTTCAGCCCTTTCAGGTCCTCGGGAGTCCGCACCCGGCGGCGCGAATTCGTCACGTTCCGGAAGCCGTTGTCGAGGAACCGAAGCCCCGTGAACCCGGCCTTCCCGAGGCGCCGGAGGAGATCCGCCCCGATCGGTCCGTCGAGGACCTTGTCGGCCGCCTCGTACGACGGGAAGAGAAACGGCATCTCCAGCGCGCGGATCTCCGGCACGAACGACTCGATGGGGCCGGTGGAGGTGATGGCCATCTGGACGCTCCCCCGCTGGACCTGCCGGAGGATGTCGAGCTCCCCGCCGAGCGTGCCGGAATGGTGGACCGCGACGGCGTATCTTCCCGGGAGCGCCTTCTCCACCGTTCGCTTGAAGCGGTGCGCCGCGATGAAGTACGCGGACTCCGGAACGACCGCCACGGCGATGCGGACCGTGACCGGCGGCGGATCGTGGGCGGACGAGAGCGAGGCGGAGCCGGGGACCAACGCCGCGAACGCCGACAGGATCGCGATCGCACCCCGCACGGCACCCGTACGTCCCGTTCCCCTCCGTTCCCGCCGCATCCTTTCATCTAACCCTCGCCCCGTCCGGTCTGTCAAGGCGCCGCGAACGGATCGGCGGGACGGCGTTCCCCCACTCCGTCGATCGCGGCCTCGGCGACGGCAAGCTCCGCGATTGCGGCACGGATCCCGTCGAGTCGATTCCCCGGGCAAGCTCCGCGATTGCGGCACGGATCCCGTCGAGTCGATTCCCCGCCCCGGATTCGCCGACCAAGCCGGCGATCGTCACGACTTCGCGATCGAGAAACTCCACGGCTTCCCGGAAGAGGCCGTCGATCGAGGCGCCCACGGCGTCGGCCCACTGGGCCGCCACGCGGGAGAGGTTCTTCTCGACCTCCCACGGGATCCTGCGCAGGAAATGCCTTCGGACCAGCGGCCGGAATACCGCCATCGGGATGAGGAACCAGAGCAGCTCGAAATGGGTGTCGAACGTGGAGGAGAACCGGACGTCGGGGTGGGCCGGCTCCTCGACCCGCGGATCGAACCGGGCCCCCTCGAAGCGGGTCCCGAGGGCCCGTTCGATCTCCTCCGCCAGGCGGTCCGCGAACGCCCGCACCGACCGCTCGACAGTCGCCTGCGCCCGGAACAGGAACCCCGCGAGGTGCCCCTCGCCGTGCAGGGAGATCGAACCCATCTCCTCCATCATCGCGTCCGTGAGCCACCCCTCGAATTCCCCGGTTTCCCGCGCGAGGTTTCCCGTCCACTTCGTCATCGCTTGCCGGAGATTGGCGGACACGCGCCCCGCCACCTCGCCGTGGTACGCGTGAAACCGCTCGTCGGCCGCGGTCCGGACCTCGGCCTTCAGGTGGTTGCAGAGGATCCGGATCTCCCCCTTGACGGATCCGAGCCCCTCGCGCTCGCGCGCAAGCGCAGCGAGGAGATCCGCCCGCGCGTCTTCCGCCGCCGCCGCCGCCCGTTCCGCCAGAAGCAGATACTCACGGCACCCGGCGGCCAGCCCGCGAACCTTGTGGCGGACGATCTCCCCGAACGCCTCCTCCCGCCGCCCCGCGATCCGTTCCCGCAGGTAGCCCGCCACCGCCCCGCGCATCCCCTCGAACCCGGGACGGCAGGAGACGGGGAAGATCCTCCACTCCTTTCCCGTGCGGGAAAATGCCTGGTTGCGAATGAACTCGACCACCGAGGCGAGCTCCCCCCCGGACACCAGGTCCGCCTTCGTCAGCAGGATGGCCGCCTCGGAGGTGTGCCGGGCCACGTCCTCGAGGAGAAGAAGGTCGTCTTCGGAAAGAGGGTGGTTGACGCTGACGGCGACGAGGGCCGCCCCCACGCGGGGCATCCACTCCTTCGCCGCCTTCGTGTTGTGCGCGAAGACGCTGCCCAGCCCCGGCGTGTCGACGAACCGGATTCCATCGTACGGCGCGAGGGCGGGAAGCTCCACGTCGACGACCGCCACCTTTTTTCCGTTCGAGGGGTTTCCCCGCTCCGTGACGAACTCGGCGAGCCGGGCCGGCGGGATCTCGCGCGCTTCGCCCGAAAGGAGGTGAACGACGGCCCGTTCCCCCGGCCCGTACCCGATCCGGGTGACCACGGCGGTCGACGGCAGGACGTCGACCGGTACGACTGCGGCGCCGATCAGCCCGTTGAGGAACGAGCTCTTCCCCGCCTTGAACTGCCCGAGCACCGCCACGTCCACCTCGCCGCCGCCCGCAAGCATCTCCCGACAAGCCGAAAGCTGCGGCGCGAGGGATTCGACGCCGAACATCCGGCGGATCGCCTCGACGGTTTCGACGGCGCGCGCAAGATCCAATCCGTCCGCTCCGATCAGGGCACCGGCGTACGGCCGCTCAACTCTCGTGCCGGTGCGTGTACCGGATGACCGTGGCCTTCTCGATCGTGATGAGGCCGCCGACCATCATCCCGTCCACCTTCGGCATCACCCGGTCGACGTTCTCCTGCGTGTCCACCACCTCCACGATGATCGGGAGGTCGCGCGACAGCCGCAGGATCCTGTCCGTGTGGTA
>JACRNP010000040.1 GCA_016234845.1 Deltaproteobacteria bacterium
CGGCGGCGAAGGCGCTGGGGGAGTTCCCCATCGTGAACGCCGTGGTGTCGGGGGAGAGCACGATCCTCAAGAAAGACATCCACATCTCCGTGGCGGTGGACACCGAGAAGGGGCTGCTCGTCCCGGTGCTGCGGAACGCCGACCGGAAGCCGCTTACGGAGATCGCGGCCGAGGTCGACGGGTTCGGCGCGCGCGCGAAGGCCGGGAAGATCTCGCCGGACGAGCTGTCCGGCGGGACCTTCAGCGTCACCAATCCCGGAGCGAAGGGGAACCTCTTCGGGACGCCGATCATCAACCAGCCGCAGGTGGGGATATTGCGGATGGGGCAGCTCGTGAAGCGCCCCGTGGTGATCACGGCGGACGGGGAGGACTCCATCGTCATCCGCCCGATGATGTACCTGTGCATGGCGTACGATCACCGGATCATCGACGGCGTGGCGGGAAACGCCTTCCTGTTCCGGGTCCGGGAGATCCTCGAGGCGGGCGCGTTCTCGTAGCGGAAGGGGCGTTCCCATGGAAACCGTCTGGCTGGGGGAGATTCCGTACCGGGAAGCGCTCGACCTCCAGCTCGACTACGTCGACCGGCGCGCGCGGCGGCAGCTCCCCGACACCCTCCTCCTCCTGACGCACCCCCACGTCTTCACCCTCGGAAGGGCCGGGGACGAGGCGAACCTGCTGGTCCCCCGGGACGCGCTGGCGCGGGAGGGCGTGTCCGTCGAGCGGGTGGGCAGGGGCGGCGACATCACCTACCACGGGCCCGGCCAGCTCGTCGGCTACCCCATCTTCCTCATGGAGAAGCCGGACGTCCACCGGTTCGTCCGTTCCGTCGAGGCGGCGCTGATCGCGGCGCTCGCCGAGTTCGGGGTGGATGCGCGCACGCTCCCCGGGCTGACGGGGGTCTGGGCGGGAGAACGGAAGATCGCCTCCATCGGGGTCGGCATCCGGAAGTGGGTCACCTACCACGGCTTCGCGCTGAACGTCACGACCGACCTGTCCTGGTTCCGGCGCATCCACCTCTGCGGCCTGAAAGGGCGCGAAGCGACCTCGATCGCGATGGAGAAGGGGAGCGCCCCGCCGATGGAAGCGGTCCGGAACGCCGTCTCCCGCGCCTGCGGGACGCGCCTCGAGGGATTCGCATGAGCGGGCCGGGAAGACGTCCGGATTGGCTCAAGGTCCGCGCCCCTTCCGGGAGGGAGGTGAAGCGGGTGGGGGCGGTCCTCGCCCGTCAGGGCCTGCGGACGGTCTGCCGGGATGCGCTCTGCCCCAACGTCGGGGAGTGCTGGGGGGCGGGGACCGCGACGGTGATCCTGCTGGGGGGGATCTGCACGCGCGGGTGCGCGTTCTGCTCCGTTGCGGCCGGAACGCCGGGGGCGCCGGACCCGACGGAGCCGGAGCGGGTGGCGCGCGCCGCGGCCGAGCTCGGGTGGCGCCACGTGGTGGTGACTTCCGTCACGCGCGACGACCTTCCGGACGGCGGGGCCGGCCATTTCGCGGAGGTGACGCGGGCGCTGCGGCGGATGGCGCCGGAGGCGGCCGTGGAGTTGCTCGTTCCGGACTTCGCCGGGGACGGGGACGCGCTTCGGACGGTCGTCGACGCCGCCCCGGACGTGCTGGCCCACAACGTGGAAACGGTCCCGCGCCTCTACCCGGTGGTGCGCCGCGGCGCGGAGTACGCCCGGTCCATCGGACTGCTGTGGCGGGCGTCGAAGATCTCCCCCGGGCTCCCGCTCAAATCCGGCATCATGGTGGGGTTCGGGGAAACGGAAGAGGAGGTCGCCGACGTGTTCCGCGACCTCTTCGGCGCGGGGGTCCGGTCGGTCACCGTGGGGCAGTACCTTCCCCCCACCCGGAACCATCTCCCCGTGGCCGAGTACGTTTCGCCGGAGCGGTTCGCCGCGCTCGCCGCCGTGGCCCGTGCGATCGGCATTTCCAGGGTGCTCTCCGGGCCCCTGGTCCGAAGTTCCTACAAGCCCGCCTGACCGCGGATGCCGCGCTCGATCATCCACCTGGACCTGGACGCGTTCTACGCCTCCGTCGAAACGCTGGACGACCCGTCCCTTCGGGGATTGCCCGTCATCGTCGGGGGGAGCGAGCGGCGGGGCGTCGTCGCGGCCGCCTCGTACGAGGCTCGGAAGTTCGGCGTCCACTCGGCGATGCCCGCGGCGACCGCGAAGCGGCTTTGCCCCGGGGGGATCTTCCTCCCGGTCCGCATGCACCGGTACAAGGAGGAGTCGGAGAAGGTGTTCGGGATCTACCGGCGGTTCACGCCGCTGGTCGAGCCGCTCTCCATCGACGAGGCGTTCCTCGACGTCACGGGGTGCGAGCGCCTCTTCGGCTCCGCGGAGGAGACGGCCCGCCGGATCAAGGCGGCGGTGCGGGAGGAGACCGGGTTGACCGTCTCCGCGGGAGTGGCATCCAGCAAGTTCATCGCCAAGATCGCCTCGGACCTCCGCAAGCCGGACGGCCTCACCGTCGTCCCCCCGGGGGACGAGTTGGCGTTCCTCGATCCGCTTCCCGTGGGGAAGCTGTGGGGCGTGGGGAAGGTGACGGAGCGGGAGATGTTCCGCCGGGGGGTCCGCACGATCGGCGACCTGCGGCGCGTCCCGGAACGGGAGCTTTCGCGCTCCTTCGGCGCCCATGGGAGCCACCTGCACCGCCTCGCGCGCGGAATCGACGACCGCCCCGTGGAGACCGAATACGAGGCGAAGTCGATCGGACACGAGGAGACGTTCGACCGCGATCTCCGGGAGCGGGGCGCCATGCGGCGGGAGCTCCTCTCCCTCTCGGACCGGGTGTCCGCGCGGTTGCGCGGCCACGGGGTCCGGGGGAGGACGATCACGCTGAAGGTGAAGTACCACGACTTCGTGCAGGTGACGCGGGCGGCGACCCTGGCGGACCCCACGGACGACGGAGGGACGCTCTACCGGGTATCGCTGGATCTGCTCGGGGACACGGAGGCGGGCGCGCGGCCGGTCCGCCTGCTGGGGATCTCGGTGTCGAAGCTTTCTCCCGCCGCGGAGGAGCGGAAGGGGGACCGTCTGGAGCAGCTCTCCCTGTTTCGCCCGCCGGGGGGAGGGAAGCGGCCGGAAGCGGGCGTCGTGGACCCGGAAAAGAAGGAACGGCTGAACCGGGCGGTGGACCGGATCCGGGAGAAGTTCGGGCGAAAGGGGATCGTGCCGGGGGCGCTTCCGGACGACGGGCGGCCCGGGGAGTAGCCTCTCCCCGGGCCGCGCCGTTCCCCCGTCCGGCTACTTCTTCTTCGCGGCCGCCTCCCGGAAGGAGTGGCAGGTCGTGCAGGCGCCCTTCGACGCGTTGTGGTCCTTCATGTCGCTGTGGCACTCGAGGCACCGGTCGCGCCCCCGGATCGCCCACGTGTGGGGCTTGTGGCAATCCTCGCAGTTCGACTCCTTGTGGGCGCCTTTCAGGTGCAGCCCGTGCTGCTTGTCGTGGCAATCCTTGCAGGCGTTGACGGGCCTTGCCTCCCCCGGCTTCTGGTGGCAGTCGGTGCACGCCATCTTCATCATCGGCGCGGAGGTGTCGAACTTGTGGCACTCGGAGCAGTCGGAGGGGGGACGGTATCCGGCCGAGTGGCACCGGTTGCACAGGATCCGCGCGTGCTTCCCTTTGAGTTCCACCGGGTGCCACGGCATCTTCTGCGTGTGGGACACGGCGCCCAGCGGCATCAGCGGCCCGCGCTCCGGCATCGTGTGGCACTCGTCGCAATCCATGCTGAGCGTCTTGCCGCTCTTCGAAACGTGGCGGCCGTCGTGGCAGCGGAAGCAGCCGGGCCAGTTCCGGTGGCCGATGTTGGACGGGTACGTCTTCCAGTTCACCTTCATGTCGGGGAAGACGCTCCGGTCGTAGATGTCGATGGCGGTCCGCACCGTCTTCTCGACGTCGGCCTTGCGCGCTTCGGCGACGGCCGGGTACTTCTTCGCGTAGAAACCTTCGATGTCGCTTTTCAGCCCCTCGTGGGCCTTGGGGCGGTTGGGGTATTCGACGACCAGCGCGTCGACCACGACCTTCTTCGCCCACGGCAGGGTCCGCGGGATGAGCCCCGACGACATCGCCCGGTCGACCGCGAACTCGGGAGGGAAGAAGATGTGGGTCGGCCGGTTGTGGCAGTCCATGCAGTCCATCTCGTCCTTGGGGATCCGCGAGAGCTCCTGCTTGCTCCCCTTGAAGTCGAGGCTCGTGTACTCCTCGAGCAGGACGCCCTTGGTGTCCCGGACCTCGATCCACGGGATCTCCTGCTTCTGCGGGTCCACGGCGATGTAGTTGACCTTCCGCTCGATCAGCATGTGCCAGTGGATCCCGGCGGTGCCGCCCAGCGCGGCGCTCCCGCCGCCCGTCTTCACCCCGATGCTGATCTGCTCCGGGCTGTTCTTCTCGTCGTACCGGAAGTGCGGAATCTGCATGAGCTGCGTCCCGAAGAACTTCGCCGGCCAATGGCACTCCTCGCACGTCTCGCGGGCGGGGCGCAGGTTGGCGATCGGGGTGGGGATGGGGCGCGGGTACGATTTCGTGAAGACCGCGATCACCTGGCGCAGGCCGGAGATCTTCGCCTTGACGTACCACGAGGCGCCGTGGCCGACGTGGCAGTCCACGCACCGCACCTTGGCGTGCGGGGAGGCGAGGTACGCGGCGTGCTCCGGCTCCATCACCTTGTGGCAGAGCGTCCCGCAGAAGGAAACCGACTCGGTGTAGAGGAACGCGTTGTAGGTGACGAACGACATGAAGATCAGCGTGAAGGTCCCGCCGAGGACGACGTAGCTGAACCGCTTCCGGTGGACCGGGTCGTTCAGGTCGACGCGCGGGTAGGGGAGCGCCTCGTCGGACCCCTCGCGGAGGCGGCGCATCCCTTCCCGCCGCATCCCGTAGACGAAAAGCGCGGCGCCGACGGCGAAGAAGGCGGGGAAGACCATGTAGGTGAAGATCCCGAGGTACGGGCTGTGGCGCTTTAAGCTGTACTCCAGCGCAAGAGTGAAGACGATGAGAAGGAGGCTCCCGCCGGCGACGAGCGCCCCGAAGAAACTGACCACGTTCCGGTACAGGCCGCCCCGACTGATCCGTTCTTCCTCCGCCATTCCGACGCCCCCGAAAGAAAAGGATTTAGCCCCTGAGAGTACCGGGTTGCGGCCGGTTTGTGAAGGGGAACGTTGCGATCGGGATTCTCTTTCGCGAATCGGATCGCGCCGCCGGCGCCCGCCGTTCCTCCGCCCGCACCTCCGCTCCCATCTCCGTCTTGATTTTATGCGACCGCGCCGCTACTATGTTTTTTTCCACAGCGTGCCGAAGTGGTGGAACTGGCAGACACGCCATCTTGAGGGGGTGGTGGGGAAACCCGTGGGGGTTCGAGTCCCCCCTTCGGCACCATAAAGAATCAGAAAGGGAATCCGGTTTTTTCCGGGTTCCCTTTTTTTGCTTTTCCTCTACGAGATTGTCATTTGGGGCAGATTTGGGGCGTTTCTCTTCAGGGATGACGACCGCGTTGAGCTTTTCCACTTGATCCCGGATGTGAGGATTCGCCATGTCTATATAGATCATCGTCGTCTTGATGTCCTTATGCCCCA
>JACRNP010000041.1 GCA_016234845.1 Deltaproteobacteria bacterium
GCCGAGCGATTCCTTCGAGATCGACTACACCCTCGAATACCCGGCGCCGGTGGGAAAGCAGCGGTTCGTGTTCCGGCTCGACGACCCCGCGGCGTACCGGAAGGAAATCGCCCCCGCGCGCACCTTCGGGTTCGTGAAGGACATCGGGATGCTGCAGCGGCAGGGGCTGGCCCTGGGCGGGCGGTTCGACAACTTCATCCTGTTCGGCGAGGACGGGCCGATCAACGACGCCCTCCGGTTCCCGGACGAACCGGTGCGGCACAAGATCATGGACGCGATCGGCGACCTGTACCTTCTCGGCCGCCGCCTCCAGTGCAGGGTGGTCGCCCACATGACGGGGCACTCGCACAACATCTCCGTGATGAAGAAGGTGCGGGAACTGCTCTGACCGCCCTTTCGCGAGGGAACGATCACGCCCGGGGGCACTCCCGGACGAACGCGGCCATCGCGGCGAGCGTCGCCTCGCGCCGTTCGCGGTGGGGGGTGTGGCCGCACCGGTCGAGGACGAGGCGCCGGACCGGGCCCCCGGACCGGCGTTCGATCGCCTCCACCTGGCGCATCGTTCCATACGGGTCCTCCGTCCCCTGGACGACGAGGGCGGGGACCGTCACTCCCGGAAGGCACCACTCGATGTTCCATTCGAGAAACCCCGGGTCGAGCCACGCCCGGTTCCACCCCCAGAAGGCGCACTCGACGTTCGCGCCGTGATAGCGGGCAAGCCTCGCCGGAAGGTCCGTCCGGAGGTATTCGTCGCGCGCCTTTTCGATCGAGCGGACCGTGATCTCCTCGCAGAACACGTGCGGGGCTTCCAGGAGGAGCGCGCGCACCCGCGGACGGGAACGCGGCGTGGAGGCGTGGAGCAGCGAAATGGAGCCGCCGTCGCTGTGGCCCACGAGGAACGCCTCGCGGACTCCCAGGGCGTCGAGCAGCTCCGGAAGGCCGGAAAATCCCTCCTCGTGCATGTAGGTGAGGGGCCGCGGGAGCGGAACCGGATCGGACCCGCCGTACCCCGCCCGGCTGTAGACGAGGGCGCCGCAACCCGTTTCCCGCCCCAGGGCGGCGGGGAAGTCGCGCCACGTCGCCGCGCACCCGATCCCGTCGTGGAGGAAGACGAGGGTCGCCGCGTCCGCGGGTCCCGGGCCGTGCCAGGCGTATTCGATGGATCGGCCTCCGGCGGCCGCCTTGGGAGTCATCGTCGACATTCTACCTCTTCGCCGCTTTATGGACAGGCGTCGAATGGAATACACTGGCCGGGATGAACCTTGCCGGATTCTTCCATTCCAGCATCGGCCTGTACGCGACGCAGGCGTTCATCCACTCGCTCGTCGCGTCGGTGGTGGCCGAGCTCGCCGTCAAGGCGTGGGGGATTCGAGACCCGGCGGCCCGGCAGAGGGTGTTCCTGGTCCCGGTGGCCGCCCCGGTATTCCTTTACCCCTTGTACCAGGTCTTCGATCCGGGCCGCGGGTCGACCTATTTCCGGCTCGGGACGATCTTCGAAAGCTCCCGGTGGCTCGGACTGGAAGTGCTTGGGACGCACCCGGCGATGGGGGTGCTGGCCGTCCTGTTCTCGATCACATCCCTCATGTTCCTGTTCCAGGAATTCGTCCCGATCCTCCGGCACTACCTGGAACCGGCGTGGGCCGGGGGGACGACCGAACCGATCGACTGGTCGGGGGACCCGGCGGTCCGCGACGGCCTGGAGGCGCTGCCGATCGCGCCGCCGAGCGTGATCGTGGTCGACGACGACGAGCCGGTCGTCCACTCGACCTTCCGGAAGCGCGCCACGGTCATCGTATCCTCCGGGGCGAGGGACGCCTTGACCGCCGAGGAGCTCCGCTCGGCGGTCGCGCACGAAGTGGGACACGTCGTGCGGAACCGCCACCCGCTGCTGGTTCCGGCGTACCTCCTCCGCGCGCTCATGTTCTTCAACCCCGTGGCGCTGGTCGAGTTCCGGAGGGTCGCGCAGGAGGAGGAGAAGGTGTGCGACGAGTTCGCCGCGTCCCTCGTGCGCGACCGGAAGGCGCTGGCGGGCGCACTTCGGAAGCTCTACCTACCCGCGGAAGCGCCGGCCCCCGACCGGATCCGGGGCACCCGGATCACCGCGAGGGAGATCGAGGAGCGCAGCCACCGCCTGAACATCGAGAGCCGCGTCGCGAACCTCGAGTCCGGGCCGGAGCGGGACCCGTGGGCGCGGAGTCTTCTGCCGCTCGTCGTGGGCATGGTCACCGCGCTGATCAATTACTACGTCGTATGACGGGGAGGCGGGGATGAAGGGGAAAATTTCCGGTTTCGTCGCCTTCGCCGCCGGGCTGGGGGTCCTGACCCTGTTCCTGATGGCGCTCAACTGGTTCCCGCTCGCGGTGGACGGCACGCTCATGCGGCGATACGGGGATTTCGATGAAATGCGGTCGCGGCTCGGCATCCGCCAGATCCTCGTCCCCTCGTATTTCCCGGAGAAGTACCGCTGGCCTCCGACCGGCATCCTGGCGCAGGGAAGGCCGTATCCCGCGGTCGTCATGGAGTTCGGGAGGAGCGACGGCGGGAAGGGAGGGGAAATCGGTCTGCTGATCGCGCAGGCGGCGGCCGCCGACTTCTCGCCGGGAGGGAAACCCCGGATCGCGCGGGTCCGCGAGCGGGCGTCCTATCCGCTGAAGGGGAGATCCGCCCTCCTGGAGGTGGGAGACGGGGAGAAGGGGGAGATCTGCACCCGTATCTCGTGGCGGGAAAACGAGTTCCAGGTGACGGTGATCGCCCGGTCGACCCCGTTCGAAGCGATCCGCGTGGCCGAGAGCATGCTCCGGTAGGGTAGCGTCTCGCAAATAGCCTGAAGCATCGAGAGCGTTGATGCGCCGCGCCAGCAAGGCGCGCAAGTGATGGCGTACTGGGAGAGTACGGCGAACTTGCGCAACAAAGCTGGAGCGGATGCAGCGGCGCTCGAATGCCAGGATATTTGCGAGACGCTGCCCTAGTCCGTTTCATCCCCTCCGACGCAACCGATTACCCCTGAAACCGCGGCGTATCGCTCCGCGGGGTAGGTACTTTTTCCCCCGAATATAGGTCGTTCCTCCGATTGTGGCCCCCGTGCCGGTCCCCTAAAGTGGTCCGCGAAGACAGGGATGCGACCCGGACACCTGGACAGAAGGGGGTGGAGAAAATGACGAGGCACATCGGCGGAGAGTGCGTCGGGACGGGGAACTACTGGAACCCGAGGAGCGGTCGGGTGGTGGAGATCCGGAAGGAGGGGGTGCTCCCCGGCGGGGAGGATTCCCGGTATTACCGGCTTCCGTTCTTCATCCTGTTTTTCCTGATGATCGGCCTCGGAGGCGTGTACGTCCTCCTGCTCCCGGTCCTGATCATCGGCTCCACGATCTACATGGCGGGGGTCAGGGTCTTCGGGAGCCTCTACCTGCAGATCCGGAGAAGCATGGATTTCGGGTGGAGGCCCTCGGAAGCGTACCTGGCCGGGAAGGGGAAGGAGAAGAAGGAGGAGAAGAAGGAGAAGGAGGAGAAGAAAGAAGGGAAGAACGAGGCGGGGCCCGGAAATTGACGAAGTGCGCCGCCGCGGAATCGCGAATCCAATTTTTCGGAAAGGGGGAAGACAGATGCACACTCTCGTGGATTTTCTGACGCGCGTGAAAGGGGTGGAATACCTGGTGTCGGTCACGGCGATCGCGGGCTTCATCCTGTACCTCGAGATCCTGAAACCCGCCCCGTTCCGGACGCTGTCGAAGCACGTCGGAGAGGAGATGGCGCACCTGCGGCAGGAGGGCTTCCGGGGGGTGATGCGGTCGCTGGGCCGGCTCGTCGCCGGACCGTTCCTCGGGCTGGCCTACGTGCTCGCCCTTCCGTTCCTCTTCGTGTACACGCTGGCCGTGGAGGCGGGAGGGTTGGCGATGGAAGGGATGGCGAAGGCGCTCGACGCGGTCGGGGCCAACGCGGTCTTCGGCTGGAGGCCGAGCGAGGCGTACCTCGCCGGAAGAAAAGCCCGGAAGACGAAGAAGGCGGGGACCCCGGAGAAGAAGGAAGGGAAAGCGGACGGAAAGGGGGAAGCGTGAAAAAGAAAGCGGTTCACGCCGCCGCCCTCGTCATCGCGGTGCTCCTCGCGGCGTCCGTCGCCGCGGTCGCGGGGCCTTCCGCTCCCGGACCCGTCGCGAAGGCCGCGGGGAAGATGCCGGGCATCCTGGTCCTCGGGGCGATCGCCGAGCGGTACCCGCCGGTGAAATTCGACCACGGGAAGCACGTGGGGATGGCCGGCGCCTGCGCCGAATGCCACCACCAGCACGACGGCGGGACGGCCGCCTCGTGCGCGGGTTGCCACAAGGTCGATCCGGAGGCGTTCCGGAAGAACGTGAACCTGGCGAAGATCCGCCCCTGCGCGGAGTGCCACCCGCCTTCCTGGAAGGCGGAGCGGCCCGGGATGCCGACCCTCAAGGCCGCCTACCACCGTGCGTGCATCCGGTGCCACCGGGACGTGGGAAGCGTCGGAAAGGATCCGAAGGGGTGCGCCGAAATGTGCCACGAGAGCGGCGCGCAGGCGAGGGCGAAGTAGTGCGGGCGCGCGAAGGAAGATCCCAAGGGAGGCCTTCTACCATGGACAGGAAGGGGGACGGAAAGATGGAGCTGAAGCGGAGGGACTTCCTCCGGGTGGCGGCGCTGGCGGCCGGCGGGGCGGCGTTCCTGGGGAGGCCGGCGGACGCCCTGGCGTCCCCCGACCTCTCCGGGTGGCCCGACCGGGCGGGGATGCTCACCGACCTCACGGAGTGCGTCGGGTGCCGAACCTGCGAATCCGCCTGCAACGCGGCGAACGGGCTGCCCGCCCCGGACGTTCCGTTCGACGAGAAGTCGGTGTTCGACCGGAAGCGGCGCCCGACCGCGAGCGCCTACACGGTCGTGAACCGCTATGAGGCGAAGGGGAGCGCGAACCCGGTGTACCGGAAGGTGCAGTGCAACCATTGCGAGGAGCCGAGCTGCGCCGCGGCCTGCCCCGTCCGGGCGTACACCAAGACCCCGGAAGGGCCCGTGCTGTACGACAAGGACGTCTGCTTCGGGTGCCGGTACTGCATGGTCGCTTGCCCGTTCTACGCCCCGGCTTACGACTACGAGAGCGCGCTCGAGCCCAGGGTCGTCAAGTGCACGATGTGCCACGGGAGGATCCGGGCGGGGGGCATACCCGCCTGCGCGGGATCCTGTCCCGTCGGGGCGATCACGTTCGGCAAGCGGAAGGAGCTGCTGAAGATCGCCAGGGACCGGATCCGCCGGTTCCCGGACCGCTACGTGGAGCAGGTGTACGGGGAGTACGAGGCCGGCGGCACGGGCTGGCTGTACCTCTCCGGGGTTCCGTTCCCGCAGCTCGATTTCCCGGACAACCTGCCGAAGAAGCCCATCGTCGAGAACACCAAGGGATTCCTTTCGGCCGTTCCGCTGGTATTCACCCTGTGGCCTGCGCTGCTCGGATTGTGCTACGCGGCGAACGGGAACAAGGAGGAGAAGGGATGAACGACAACACCATCGCCAAGGCGGAGACGTACCCGGCCCGCATCGCCGGCAAGCTCACGATGGGGATGCCGCTGTCCGAATACGCCCGCGGGCTCGTCACGCCGTTCAACGTCGTGTGCGCCGTGATCCTCTCCGTGGGGCTGCCGCTGATCGGCCTGCGCTTCTTACGCGGCCTGGCCACCGTCACGCACGCCTCCAACGAATACCCCTGGAGCATCCTGCTGGGGTGGGGGCTCTTCTCCGGCGTGCCGCTCTCCGCGACCGGCTACGTGATGGCGACCGCCGTGTACATCTTCGGGTTCCGCAAGTATCACCCGCTGGTCCGCCTGGGGGTCCTGACCGGCTTCATGGGGTACCTGTTCGCGGTGATCTACCTGCTGATCGACATCGGCCGGCCGTGGCGCATCTACTACCCCATGGCGGTCTCCTACGGGCCGACCTCGGTGCTCTTCCTGGTGGCGTGGCACGTCTCCACGTACCTGACGGTCCAACTGCTCGAGTTCAGCCCGGCGATCCTCGAGTGGCTGAACGCGCGGCGGACCCGGAAGTGGGCGATCCTGATCACCGTGGCGATGACGATCGCGGGCGTGATCCTCTCCACGCTCCACCAGTCGGCCCTCGGGGCGCTCTTCCTGATGGCCCCGGGAAAGCTTCACCCGCTCTGGTATTCCGCGTTCATCCCCGTGTTCTTCTTCATATCGAGCATCTACGCGGGGCTCTGCATGGTCATCGCGGTCAGCACGGTCGCGTCGAAGTACCTGAAGGACAAGGCCGACGAATCGTTCCTGGGAAGCCTCGACGGCCTGACGGTCGGGCTGGGCAAGGCCGCCTGCGTGGGAATGTTCGTCTACTTCACGCTGCGGATCATCGGGGTGGCCCACGAGGACCAGTGGGCGCTCCTGTCCACGCGATACGGAGGCTGGTTCCTCGTCGAGGTCCTGCTGTTCGTGCTCGTCCCGTTCCTCGTCCTGACCGCGGGCGTGAAGCGCGGCAGCGCGCGGATCGTCCGGTTCGGCGCCTTCCACGCGCTCGCCGGGGTGATCCTCACCCGCCTCAACATCTCGATCCTGATGTTCAACTGGAACCTGCCGGGACATTTCCAGGCGATCGTCCCGCCCCTGCGGGAGGTGTTCATCGTCCTTTCGATCATCGTTCTGCACATCCTGATCTTCCGGTGGATCCTGAACCGGATGCCGGTGCTGCGGGAGGATCCAGCGTATCCGGATTCGCATTAGTGGATGTGTTTCGTATTTCGGATTCCCCCGGAGTCTGGTACTTTGGCGGGGAGGAACGCCCATGATCAAGGGAAAGGTTCTGGCACTTTGTCTGGCCGCGGCCCTCCTTGCCACCGGCGCTTCCACGGGATCCGCCCGGGAGGTGGAATTCTCCTCCCAGGCGAAGAAGTGCCTGAAGTGCCACGCGAAGGAGGGGATCCGCGCGACCTACCCGGACGGGGAGACGGTTTCCGCCCGGGTGAGCCCGCCCGCCTTCCGGACCTCGGTCCACGGCATCCTCGACTGCACGGGATGCCACCCCGCGTGCCGGGCCGTGGACCCTTCGCGGAGACCGGTCGCGAGCAGGAGCCGGCTGCGGGAGCAGGCGGCATCCGCCTGCCGGAGCTGCCACTCCGCCGGACAGCTCCGGGCCAAGCCGATCCACGAGAACCTGCTGGCGGGGGAAGGGGAGGGCGGGGTTCCCGTCTGTTCCGACTGCCACGAGGCGCACACGATGACGGCGGTCAGCGGCGGGAAGGTCTATTCCGGGGAAAAGCAGTACTGCATGAGCTGTCACCGGTACGACATGGAAATGATGTGCCGGAACCGGGAGAAGATCCCGCTCAAGGTGAGCCTGTCCGACCTCGAGTCGTTCGCCCACGACAAGCTCCGCTGTTCCGACTGCCATTACGGGTTCTCCCAGGAGGAGCACCCGAAACGGACCTTCCGGAGCCGGAGGGATTACACGGTCGCGTCGTCGGAAAGCTGCCGGAGGTGCCACTTCGACAAGTACACGAAGACCCTGGACAGCGTGCACTACGCCATCCTGAGCCAGGGGAACCTGCACGCCCCGGTGTGCAACGACTGCCACGGCTCGCACGCGATCGCCCGCGTGTCCCACGGGATCAAGGGGCGGGTCCTGACCACGCAGAAGTGCAGGAAATGCCATGACGGCGTGTACGAGATATACGCCAGGAGCGTCCACGGGAAGGCCCTGCTGAGCGAGCACAACCAGGACGTGCCCATCTGCATCGACTGCCACACCGCGCACGACATCCAGAATCCGCTGACGCTCGAGTACCACGAGCGGATCCCGCAGATGTGCGGCAACTGCCACGCGAATCCGGCCATCGTCTCGAAGTACGGCCTGTCCACCGACGTGCTGAAGACCTACCTGGCGGATTTCCACGGGGTCACCCTCGGGTTCTACAAGAAGCAGCGGGAGAAGCTGTACAAGCCCGCGCGCCCCATCGCCGTGTGCACGGACTGCCACGGGACCCACAGCATCGCGGGCACGGAGAGCTCCAACCCTCCGACGGTGAAGGCGAACCTCGTGAAGCGGTGCCAGAAGTGCCACCACGACGCGAACGAGAAGTTCCCGAACGCCTGGCTGTTCCATTACAAGCCGTCCCCGACGAGGTTCCCGCTGGTCTTCATGGTCAATACGGCGTACTGGGTGTTCCTCCCCGTCATGGTGGTCGGGCTGGTCCTGCAGATCCTGCTGCACATCTGGCGCTACGCGGTCAACCGCTGAAGGAGGGGGCGCGATGAGGCGAGGTCGTCGGCGCGGGGCGGAATCGATCCGGAGATTCTCCCGGATGCGGATCGCGGAGCACTGGTGCATCGTGCTCTCGACGCTCGTCCTGTTCGCCACGGGGCTCTCGCAGAGGTTCTGGCACCTGGACTTCTCCCAGTGGCTGATCCTCCAGCTGGGCGGGATCGACAACGTCCGGTGGATCCACCGGTACACGGGCGTCTTCTTCTCGGTCGAGCTGATGCTGAACGTGGCCGTCGCCGTGGCCGGGGTCACCCGGGGCCGGTGGGAGGCGTCGATGGCCATCACGAGGAAGGATTTCACGGACGCGATCCGGAACATGCGGTACTACTTCGGGCTCGACGACCACCCCGCCCGGTGCGACCGGTACGACTACATGGAGAAGTTCGAATACTGGACGATCCTGATGGGCGGGTTCCTGATGGTCGCCACGGGAGCGGTCCTGTGGTTCCCCATCCCGGCGACCCGGATCCTTCCCGGCGAGATCATCCCCGCCGCGAAGGCGCTGCACTCCAACGAGGCGCTGGTGATCTTCCTCATCAACGCGCTCTGGCACATCATCAACGCCGTGTTCAGCCCCGAGGTCTTCCCGCTGGACTCGAGCATCTTCACCGGGTACATCTCGCGGGAGCGGATGATGCGGGAGCACCCCCTCGAACTGGCCCGGATCGACGAGGCCGCCGCCCTCGGCGCGAGCCCGGGGCGGGAATCCCCGGCGCCGGAGGCCGGCGCGGCCCAGGGGGCCTCCGGGTAGGACAGGAGGGAAATGCAGAAGCGGATCATATTCCTGCTGATCCTCAACGTGGGGATCATCCTCGTCAGCCTCGGGGTCATCAGCCACCTGAGCGTGAACGCGAGCATCGATCGGTCGATCGAGAACCGGCGGATGCTCGCCAACATCATCGGCCGGTATATCGACTACGTGATCGAGAGCAACGTCAAGCGCCTCTACGACGTCTCCCTTTCCGGAAAGGTCGACCTCGAGGACAACGACTGGGACCCCGAGCGGAAGGCCCTGAAGACCGCGATCGAATACTCGATCTTCACGGGAAGGATCTTCCTGCTGGACCGCGCCGGCCACGCGCTCCTTTCCTATCCGCACCGCGAGGAGGAGGGCGTCCACACCTTCGGCATCCCCTACGCGAGGAAGGCGCTCACCGAGTTCCGGCCGGTCATCTCCGACGTCTACACCCTTCCGTCGACCCAGAGATCGGTGGTCCTGGCGCTCGTTCCCCTGAAGAACAAGGACGGGGAGGTGGTGGGGGTGGCCGGCGGGGAGATCGATCCGACCAACTACATGCTGTCCCAGACCATATCGGCCATACCGACCGGGGCCGAAACGATCATCGAGCTCGTCGACAGCCACGGGGTCATCATCGCGTCCAACGACCCCCGCCGGATCCTCACCTGCGGGGACCGATACCGGTTCCTCGAGGGACTGGTCGCCGAAAAGAAGTCGGCGGTGCAGAGCTGCCACCGCTGCAAGGAGGGCACCGCGGGGAGGAAGCGGGAACGGGACATGCTCGCCTTCGCGCCCCTCACCATGGCCCCGTGGGGAGTGATCGTCCGCGACCCCGTCGATTCGGTGTTCTCCCCCTCCTCGAACCTCCGGAGGGGGTTTCTCCTGCTGAGCGCCGTCGCCATCGCCACCACGCTCCTGCTCGCCGTCGGGCTGTCGAAGGGGATCGTCCGGCCCGTCCAGGCCCTGATCGGCGCCACGCGGAAGATCGCCGACGGGAACCTGAACGATCCGATCGAGGTGGAGGCCAAGGACGAGATCGGCACCCTCGGGAAAAGCGTGGACGACATGCGGATCAAGCTGGCCGAGTCCCTGAAGAGCGTGCAGGCGTACAGCGAGGGTCTGGAAAGCATGGTGGCGGACCGCACGCGGGAGCTGCACCGGAGCCGGGAGAAGCTCGCGGCGCTCCTGCAGGGGATCATCACGGCGGAGGAGGACGAGCGGAAGCGGATCGCCCGGGAGCTCCACGACGACACGAGCCAGTCGCTCAACGCCGCGCTCATCTCGCTGGACTCGGTCGTGGCGCACTTTCCGGCGTACGATCCCATCCGCAAGCAGCTGCTCCAGATGCGGGAGCAGTGCATGGCGATGCTGAAGGGAGTCCACCGGATGATCAAGGATCTGCGCCCTCCGATCCTGGACGACCTGGGGCTGGAATCCGCGATAAAGTGGGTCCTGGAGAAGCACATCGGGGAACGGGGAATCCGGTACCGCCTGGAAACGACCGGGAGCGCCGCGGAGCTGAAGGCGCGGGCGGCGGTCGAAGTGGACTACCCGAGGCTGGAACTGGTCCTGTTCCGGATCGCGCAGGAGGGGATCATCAACATCAGCAAGCACGCGGAGGCGGAAAACGTCGAGGTGATCCTCGCGTTTCGCGAATCGGCCATCGACATGGAGATCCGGGACGACGGGAAGGGGTTCGACGCGGATTCCGTGTACGGGGCCTTCCGGAAGGATCACCAGGTCGGCCTCGGCCTGGTCGGCATGGGGGAGCGGATCTCCCTGCTCGACGGGACGCTCGAAGTCCGGTCGGAACCGGGACGGGGGACCCGCATCTCGGTCCACGTTCCGGTCCCGACCTGAGAGGCGACACCGATGCCGAGGGTCAGGATCCTGGTCGCGGACGACCACGCGCTGGTGCGGGAGGGGATCATCGCCATCCTGAAGCTCCACGAGGACCTGGAAGTCGCGGGAGAGGCGGCGGACGGGAAGGAGGCGGTCCAGAAGGCGATGAAGCTCCGTCCGGACATCGTCCTGATGGACATCGCGATGCCCGGGCTGGGCGGCCTCGAGGCGACCATCGAAATCCGGAAGGCGCAGCCCGACGTCAAGATCCTCGTGTTGAGCCAGTACGACGACAAGGAATACGTGAACCGCCTGCTGACGGCCGGGGTGTCGGGGTACATCCTGAAGCACGCGGTCGGGACGGACCTCGTCTCGGCGATTCGCGCGGTGGCGCGGGGGGATTCGTACCTGTATCCGGCGATCACCTCCTCCCTGATCGACGATTACCTGAGCGGGAGGGACGTCTCCCTGACGGACCCCTACGACCGGCTGACCGACCGCGAACGGCAGGTGCTGAAGCTGATCGCCGAGGGACACACCCACAAGGAGATCGCGGGGCTTTTGGACATCAGCGCCAAGACGGTCATCGCCCACTACACCAACGTCCAGGAAAAACTCGAGATCCGGAACCGCGCCGAGCTCATCAAGTTCGCGCTGCGGAGGGGGATCATCCGGTAGCCGGCACGACGATCCGCCCGGCTCGCTTTACCTTGCAAACCGCCGCGGGAATCGTCATAATTTGACGATTCCGATGGAAATCCAAAGCACTCCGCGGCGTCCCCGTCCCCCCGCCCGAGATCCTCGCCCGACGTTCGGAGCGCACACGAAAAGGAGAACGGAAATGAAAGCGAAGCTCGTCCGGTATCTGCTCCTGGCGGCGTTTCTCGGTGTCGTGTTCTCCGTCCCGTCCCCCGTCCATTCGGACGCCGTGATCAAGCTGACCTACGCCAACTTCCCCCCGGCGGCCACCTTCCCCTGCGTCCAGATGGAGCGGTGGGCCAAGGAGGTCGAAAAAAGGACGGGCGGGAAGGTGAAGGTGCAGACCTTCCCCGGCGGAACGCTCCTTCCCGCCAAGAACATCCTCGACGGGGTCATCTCGGGGGTGGCCGACATCGGCAATTTCGCCATGAGCTACCAGCCGGGCCGCTTCCCGGTATCCGAGGTGGTGGACCTGCCCCTCGGGTTCACCAGCTCCCGGGTGGCCAGCCTCACCCTCTACGATCTCGTGGAGAAGTACCAGCCGAAGGAGTTCGACAAGGTGAAGATCCTCACGCTCTTCACCTGCCCCCCGACCAACTTCATGACCAAGGTTCCCGTGAAGTCGCTGGCGGACCTCAAAGGGCTGGAACTGCGCGTCGCCGGGACCAGCGCCGAGGTCGTGAAGCGCCTGGGCGGTATCCCGGTCGCCATGCCCCAGTCCGAGACCCCCGAGGCGATCCAGAAGGGGGTCGTGAAGGGGATGGTGTCCTCGATGGAGATCCTCCAGGACTTCAAGTTCGCCGCCTACACGCCGTACGCCACCGTCGCGAACCTCCCGGTCGTCACGTTCGCGGTCGTGATGAACAAGGACAAGTGGAACTCCCTCCCGGCGGACGTGAAGAAGATCCTGGACGACATGCGGCGCGAGCAGGCGCAGTGGACCGGCGAATACGTCGACAACCACGTGAAGGAGGCGCTCGCCTGGTCGAAGAAGAACCACAGCCACCAGCTGTTCACCCTTCCGGCTTCGGAGGCCGAAACCGTGAAATCCCTCCTGAAGCCGATCATCGACGATTACACGAAGCGGGTGACGGCGCAGGGGCTCCCGGCCGCACAGATCCTGGCCGACGCGCTGGCGTTCAAGAAGAAGCACGAGCAGCAGGGCAGGTAGCCCGACCGCCCGATGGGCCTGGAACGGTTATCCGAACTGCTGCGCAAGGTCCTCCTGGTCGCCGGGGGCGTCTCGCTCCTGCTGTTGACGCTCCTGGCGACCCTGAACGTGGCCCTCCGGATCTTCCGTGTCCCGGTCGGCGGGACGTACGAGGTGGTCTCCTTCCTCGGCGCGATCGTAACGGCCGGCGCCCTCGGCTACACGCAGAAGCGGAAGGACCACATCGTCGTCGACATCCTTTCCGATAGATTCCCCGACCCGTTGAAGCGGGTCGCCGACCGGGTCAGCCACGTCCTGATGCTGGTCCTCTTCTCGATCGTCTCCTGGCAGACCCTGGTGTACGGAAAGCGCCTGGCCGCCACCGGCGAGCTCTCCGAAACGCTGAAGATCGCCTACTACCCGTTCGTGTTCGCGGTCTCCATCGGTTTCGCCGTCCTGTCGCTCACCATCCTCCTCGATCTGGCGGAGAGTTTCTGGACCGGCAAGGAGAAGCGTTGAGCGGTCCCGTCGTCGGCGTCCTCGGCATCCTCGCGATGTTCCTGGTCCTGTTCGTCCTGCGGATCCCCGCGGCGTTCACGATGGCGCTGGTCGGATTCCTGGGGATCGCCTGGGTGACCTCCATCGACGCCGCGTTCTCCATGGTGGGGACCGAGATGTGGAACATCTTCTCCAGCTACGGGCTGACGGTGATCCCGCTGTTCATCCTGGTGGGGGAGATCGTCCATTACGCCGGGTACAACTTCAGCCTCTACGACGCGACCTACAAGTGGTTCGGCCATTTCCGCGGCGGGCTCGCGATGACCACGATCATGGCGTCGGCCGCCTTTTCGGCCATCTCCGGCTCGAACACCGCCACGGCGGCGACGATGAGCGCCGTCGCCATCCCCGCGATGAAGGAGTACAACTACCACCCGATGCTGAACGCGGGTTCCGTCGCCGCGGGGGCCACGCTGGGGGTCCTGATCCCTCCATCGATCGTGCTCGTGGTGTACGGGCTCTACACCGGGCAGTCGATCGGCAAGCTCTTCTTCGGGAACATCATTCCGAGCGCCATCCTGACCGTCGCCATCCTCGGGACCGTCGTCTGGATCTGCCGCATGCACCCGGACTGGGGGGCGGCCGGCCCGAGATTCGGCTGGAAGGAGCGGATGAAGGCGCTCCCCGAGGCGATCGACGTCCTGGTGCTGTTCGGGATCATCATGTACGCGCTGTTCACGGGGGTGGTGACCGCGACCGAGGCCGCCGCGGTGAGCTGCTTCCTCGGCTACGCCATCTGCCTGGCGCGACGGAAGCTTTCGTGGAAGAAGTTCGTGGATTCGATGACGGACACCCTCCGGATCTCGTGCATGGTGTTCATGATCGTCGCCGGGGCCGTGATCTTCGCCCGCTTCCTGACGGTGACCCGCCTTCCGTTCGAGACCGCGGAGTGGATCCGGACCCTGGCGCTTCCGAAATGGATGGTCCTCTGGGTGATCCTGCTCTGCTACATCGTCGGCGGCTGCGTGATGGACGCCCTCGCGTTCCTGCTCGTCTCGCTGCCGATCTTCTACCCGCTGGTGATCCAGCTGGGGTACGACCCGATCTGGTTCGGGCAGGTGATCACGATCGTGACGACCATGGGGTCGATCATGCCCCCCATCGGCATCTGCTGCTACGTCGTGTCGGGGATGTCCGGCATCCCGCTTTCGACCGTCTTCCGGGGGAGCTTCTACTACGTCCCTTCCTACATCGTCTCGATCGTGATTCTCATGATATCCCCGTACTGGACGGTCCTCGTGCTGTCCGACCTCGTGAAGTAGCGGCGGCCGTGCGTCCCCCGGACAGTCCGACCCTCCTGCTCGGGAACGAGGCGATCGCGCACGCGCTGCTGGAGAACGGGTGCGCGGTGGCGACCTCCTACCCGGGAACGCCGGCGTCCGAGATCCTTTCCGCCGTGGGCAGGCTCAAGCGGGAGCGCGGCGTCGCGATGCACGCCGAGTGGGCGGTCAACGAGAAGGTCGCCTTCGAGATCGCGTACACCGCGGGGATCGCGGGTCTCCGCGCGGCGGTCGCCATGAAGCAGGTGGGACTGAACGTGGCTTCCGATCCGCTGATGAGCGCCGCCTACCTCGGGGTGAAAGGCGGGTTCCTGGTCGTCTCCGCGGACGACCCGGGGCCGCACTCCTCCCAGACCGAGCAGGACAGCCGCCTGCTGGCGATGCTCGCGAAGATCCCGGTCCTCGACCCCGACTCCCCGGCGCACGCCCGCGAACTGGTCGCGAAGGGGTACGAGCTGTCGGAGGCGTTCTCGATCCCGGCGATGCTGCGCCCCACCACGCGGGTCTGCCACGCCTGCCAGGACATCCCGGCCGGCGACATCCCCCCGATCGTCGCCTCGGCGGACTTCCGGAAGGACCCTTCCCGGTGGGCCGCGACGCCGGCGTTCCGGTTCGAGCTCCACAGGGAGCTGATCGCGAAGCTCGCGCGCATCGCGGAGTGGGAGCCGACCGCGCCGGTCCGCCGGAACCCGGGCGCCGGCGGCCCGCGGGCCGTGGTCGCGTCGGGCGTCGCGGCGGCCCACGCGAAGGAGATCCTGCGGGAGCTGGGGCTGTGGGATACCGTCCCCTTCTACCAGGTCGTGCAGCCGTTCCCGCTCCACACCGGGTTCATTTCCCACGTCCTCGGGACGTACGGCGAGATCCTCGTCCTGGAGGAGACGTCCGGGGTGATCGAGATGCAGCTCCTCGATCGGGGGAAGGTTCGCGGGAAGGCCACCGGGGCGGTCCCGGAGGCGGGCGAACTCCTGCCGGAGACCGTCGAGGGACTGATCCGGCGATTCGCCGGAATCGACCGTTCCGCCCCCGTGCCGGTGCCGGCCGGTGCGGGCGGCAGGCGGCCCACCCTGTGCCCGGGCTGCTCCCACCGGACGAGCTTCTACGCGATCCAGAAGGCGGCGCCGAAGGGGATCTATCCGAGCGACATCGGGTGCTACACGCTGGGCCTGAACCTCGGCGGCGTCGACACCGTCCTGTGCATGGGAGCGGCGATCAGCCAGGCCGCCGGCTTCCATCAGGCGTACCGCCTCTCGGGGAAGACGGTGGACATCGTCGCGACGATCGGCGACTCCACCTTCTACCACGCGGGGATCCCCCCGCTGATCGACGCGGTGGTCCAGGGGGCGCGGTTCGTCCTCGTGATCCTCGACAATTCGACGACCGCCATGACCGGGTTCCAGCCGACCCCGGCGACCGGCGCCGGTGCCGCGGGCGAGGCGACCGGCGTCGTGGACATGGAGGCGCTCGTCCGCGCGTGCGGCGTCGGTTTCTGCAAAGTGGGAGTCCCGGGCCGGTTCGGGGAGTTCGTCCCGCTGCTCCGGGAGGCCCTCGCGTACTGCCGGGAAAACGGGCCCGCCGTGGTCATCGCCCGGGAGCCGTGCGTGATGGACCTCGCGCGGTCGGGGAGGCTGCCCGCGGGAGTTGCGATCGTCGTCACCGACGAATGCACCGGGTGCCGTCACTGCACGACCCGGTTCGAATGCCCCGCGCTCGTCTACGACGCGGAGGGGAACCGGGTGGACGTGGACGGGCTGCTCTGCACCGGGTGCGGCGTCTGCGTCGACGTGTGCCCCGTCGGCGCGATCGTTTCCCGTCCCGGGGAAGGGGAGGGACGGTGAGCCCGGCCGGAGGGGGGGAAGGGGCGGTCCGCCAGCAGCTCCTCGTGAGCGGAGTCGGCGGCCAGGGGGTCCTCTTCATCACCCGCCTCCTCGCGGAGGCGGCCATCGCCGGCGGCCATCCCGTCCTCACGTCCGAGACCCACGGGATGGCGCAGCGCGGAGGGATCGTCGTCTCCCACCTGAAGGTCGGCGCGTTCGAGAGCCCCCTGATCCGGGCGGGCACGGCCGACGGTCTCGTCGCGCTCAAGGAGGAGAACCTTTCGGCCCACAGGGGGTTCCTCGCGCCGTCCGGGTGGGCGGTGGTGGGCGCGAAGTCGTTCCGGGGGGAACGGTTTCCGTTCCCGGTGCACGCGATCGACGCCGAGGGGATCGCGCGCGGCGCGGGGAATCCCCAGGGGGCGAACCTGGTGCTGCTCGGTTTCATCCTCGCGAGGCTCGGCTCGTCGCGCGACGGCGGCCTCCTGTTCTGCTCGGGCGA
>JACRNP010000042.1 GCA_016234845.1 Deltaproteobacteria bacterium
GAGGTTCTGCAGGTCCGCGAGGGAGAGCCAGTTCTGGTCCGGCTGGGGGCGCTTGATCCCGAGCCGTTCCCCGGCCCAAAGAACCGGTCCCCAGAGGTAGTTGAAGTAGGTCAGGATCACCCGCGTGCGCGGGTGGCACACCCGGTTCAGCTGCTCGAATGCGCGCTGCACGTCGTCGAGATAACCGACCAGGTCGGAGAGCAGGACGTAGTCGAACGGCCTCGAGAGCGGGAGGTCCTCCGCGTCCCCGGCCAGGAACGCGAGGCCGGGGTGTCTCGAACGCGCGATCTCCACCGCCTTCCGGCTGATGTCGATCCCGACCCCCCGGGACGGCTCGACCGCCGCAAGCAGGTCCCCCGTTCCGCATCCGATCTCGAGCACCGAAGCGCCCCGCGGGACGTGGAACCGGAAGATCCGCTCCACCTCCTCGTAGTAGTGCCGGTTCTTCCGCTTCCAGCGGTCGGACTCCGGCGCCTGCGCGTCCAGCAGCTCCCTGAGAGCGACTTTCCGGGTCATCGCCGCCCCTTACCGCGCCGCATTCCACCGCCCGATGAGCGCGTAGACGATCTCCGCCATCTCCGCGATCCCCGACAGCGGGATCCGCTCGTCCACGCCGTGGATCTTCCCGTGCTCCGCGCGCGGCAGCAGCACCGGCATCAGGCCGTACGTGGGGATCCCGATGGAGCGGAAGAAGCGGGAGTCGGTGAACCCGGTGGACATGTACGGGACGACGGCGGCGTCGGGGTGGACGGAGAGGATCGCCTCCTCCATCGCCCCGTAGAGCGGCCCCACCGGGGAGCCGTTCGGCTTCTCGGCGAACAGGATCTCCACCGAGACGCCAAGGTCCTCAACCAACGTCCGTATGCGCGCCGCCACCGCCTCCGGCTCCTCCCCCGGCACGATCCGCGCGTCCACCGTCCCCTCGGCGGAGGACGGGATCACGTTCGGCTTGAACCCGGCCGCGAGGGTCGTGACCGCGTACGTGTTCCGCAGCAGCGGCTCGATCTCGGGGAATTTCCGCGCGAGCGCCTCGAGAGCATCCGCCTCCTCCGCGCCCCCGCGCAGCGCGTCCACATCGAGGTCCGAATACCCCTTCGCCCGCAGCGCCCGAAGCATGTCCCGCACCGGTTCGGTCAGGCGGGGCGGTTCCCTGTGCTCCGCCACCCGCGCCATCGCCCGGGCGAGCCGGGCCGGGGCGTCCTTATCCGACGGCCGGCTCCCGTGACCCGCTCTCCCCGCGGCGGACAGCTTCATCCACACCGGTCCCTTCTCCCACATGTTCAGAAGGAAGAATTTCCCCCCGCCGCCGAAGACGTCGGTGACGCCGACCCCGCCCTCGTTCAGCCCGTACGCGGCCCCGAGCGGGAACGGCAGGTTCCTCACGAAATATTCCGCCCCCTCGCCGCCGCCGACCTCCTCGTCCGCGTTGGCCACGAGGTACAGCCTCCGTTTCAGCGTTCCGGCCTTCGACGCCCGGATCGCGGCGCACCAGTGGGCGGCCCCCAGCCCCTTCGTGTCGAGGGTCCCCCGCCCGTAGAGGAACCCGTCCCGGACCTCGGCCGAGAACGGCGGCACGCTCCACTCCTCGGGGCGCGCCGGCACGACGTCCATGTGGTGGATGAGGACCAGCCCCGGCTCCTCCGTCCCGCCGACGTGGCACAGCACGTTCGGCTTCTCCGGCTTCGCCCCGAACGTCACCGGCGAAAGGCCGTTCTCCCGGAGGACCCGGCAGAGCAGCTCCGCCGCGCCGCGGCAGTCTCCCGGCGGATTCGACGTGTCGATCCGCAGGTATTCGGACAGCAGCGCCGCCGGGTCGATCATTGAACTCCCCCCCCGTTCCGGGATACATTTCATAAGATTGCCGGAATCGAATTCCGATTTTTCCCCGGAGCCGACGCCATGCCCAAGGCCTTGCTCACCGGAGTCACCGGACAGGACGGATCGTACCTCGTCGAGTTCCTCATGTCGAAGGGGTACGAGGTCCACGGCCTGATTCGCCGCGCGTCCACGTTCAACACGGGGCGGCTCGACCACATCTACGTCGACCCGCACGCCCCCGGGGCCCGCCTCTTCCTGCACTACGGCGACCTGTCGGACGGGGGGCAGCTCACCAACCTGATCTACAACGTCCAGCCCGACGAGATCTACCACCTGGGCGCGCAGAGCCACGTCCGCGTCTCCTTCGACATCCCCGAGTACACCGGCGACGTCACCGGGCTCGGGACCACGCGGATCCTCGAGTCGCTGCGCCGCGCGGGGAGCAAGGCCCGCTACTACCAGGCGTCGTCCAGCGAGATGTTCGGCGCCACGCCGCCCCCGCAGGGGGAGAAGACCCCGTTCTACCCGCGCTCCCCGTACGGGGCGGCCAAGGTGTACTCCTACTGGATGGCGATCAACTACCGGGAAGCGTACAACATGTTCACCAGCAACGGCATCCTCTTCAACCACGAATCCCCGCGCCGCGGCGAGACGTTCGTCACCCGGAAGATCACGCGGGCGATCGCCGCCATCCAGGCGGGGAAGCAGAAGGAGCTGTTCCTGGGCAACCTCGACGCCCGCCGCGACTGGGGGTTCGCCTACGAATACGTCCAGGCGATGTGGCGGATCCTCCAGCACGACCGGGGAGACGACTTCGTGGTGGGGACCGGCCAGTCCAACTCGGTGAAGGAGTTCCTCGAGGAGGCGTTCGCCTACGCGGGGCTCGACTGGAAGGAGTACGTGAAGATCGATAAAAAATATTTCCGCCCCACGGAGGTCGAGAACCTGATCGCCGACGCTTCCAAGGCGAAGAGGCTGCTCGGGTGGGAGCCGAAGGTCACGTTCAGGGAGCTGGTGCGGATCATGGTCGACGCCGACCTGGAGGACGCGGGGCTCACCCCTCCCGGCGAGGGGCGGAAGATCCTCGCGGCGAAGGGGTTCCCCATCGGGTCCCGCCTGTAGACCACAATACGGGGACGTTCACAGAACTCCCACAGAACAGGGACAGTTATGGGTGGGTTCGGGGGAAAGAAGATCCTGGTCACCGGCGGGGACGGGTTCCTCGGCGTGCCGCTGATCCGGGTCCTGGTGGAACGGGGCGCGCGGCCCGAGGACATCGCGGTTCCCCGATACCCCGCGTTCGATTTCCGCCTCCACGAATCGTGCGCGGAGGCCGTGGCCGGCAAGGACATCGTCATCCACCTCGCCGCGAACGCCGGCGGGATCGGCTGGAACCGCGCGCACCCCGGGGCCCTTTTCTACGACAACGCCGCGATGGGGATCCACCTCATGGAGGAGTCCCGCAAGGCGGGAGTTTCGAAGTTCGTCCAGATCGGCACGGTGTGCGCCTACCCGTTCCAGCCGCCGCGCATCCCTTTCCGCGAGGACGACCTCTGGGCGGGGTACCCCGAGCGGACCAACGCCCCGTACGGCATGGCCAAGAAGATGATGATGGTGATGGGGCAGGCGTACCGGCAGGAGTACGACTTCAACGCGATCTACCTGCTCCCCGTGAACCTGTACGGCCCCCGCGACCACTTCTTCGAGCCGGAGAAGTCGCACGTGATCCCGTCCCTCATCCGGAAATTCGTCGACGCCCGCGAAGCGGGGGCGCCGGAAGTGGTGGTGTGGGGGAGCGGCTATTTCAAGGGCACTCCCGTATCCCGCGAGTTCCTCTACGTGGACGACGCGGCCGAGGCGATCGCGCTGGCGACCGAGCGGTACGACGGGCTGGACCCCGTGAACATCGGCGCCGGGCGGGAGGTGCCCATCAACGACCTGATCGCCATGGTGTGCGACATGACCGGCTACCGGGGGAAGGTGGTACGCGACCTCTCGAAGCCGGACGGCCAGCCGCGCCGCTGCCTCGACACCACCCGGGCGAAGGAGAGGTTCGGATTCGTCGCCCGCACGCCGTTCGAGGAGGGGCTGCGTTGGACGATCGAATGGTACGAGAAGGCGCGCGCCGAGCGCCTCCGGTGCTGATGGAGCTCCTCCGGTTCGGTCCCGCTCCGCTTTACCCTCCGAGGCAACCATCGGTTGGGCGAACCTTCGGTCCACGCGGAGGAGGAGCTGTTCTTTTCGGCCTCGGTCGGCCTGGGTGCTGTTTCCCCCCTTGCTTTGCTGCTCTCGCGGAGGGGTATCGACGTCCTCGCGGGATCGAACACGTTCCTTCCCGCGCATCCGCCAAAGGCATCGGGACGAACCTATATTCGTAACCGGTGGACCGATGAGGGTAGAATGGCGGCCGGGAACTTTTTGGCAGGTCTCCCGTCGCTGTACGCGCGTGGTTTCGATTCGATATACGACCTCGAAAGGATGGCTCTCTAACCGTGAAATCATTCTCCGTCGTAATCCCTGTCTACAACGAGAGGAACA
>JACRNP010000043.1 GCA_016234845.1 Deltaproteobacteria bacterium
CACGCAGCTGCCCCTCGTGAGGAAGACGGCCGTTGCGGTGCAGAAACCGGCGTTGGCGAACGTGGATCTGCGGGCGGACGTGGTGGCCACGATCCAGACGGAACCGCCCGTCTCCAATTTTGGAAAGTATAACCCGTACAGCAATATGGGGAAGCCGCTCAAGGTGACGGCCACGGTGGAAAACGCCGGAATCACGAAAGCGGACAAGGTCGCGATCGGGGTCTTCTTTTCGCGGATGCCGGGCGTCCCGATGAAGCAGAACGCCTGGGAGTATCATTACGTTGTCGACCTGGGGCCGGGCGAGGTCGTCTCCTACCCGTTCGACATCCTGTTCCACTCGACGATGGTCACCTTCACGGTGAACGGGGAGTTCGCTGGGGACGAGAAGAACAAGGGGAACAACACCTCGCAACTCTATGTGAAATTCTGACCCGGTCCGCGCCGGCGCTGTCCCGAAGCGCCGGCGCGCATCGATCGCTCCGCCTTCAGGCGTCCCGGACCCAGGTCACCCGGAGAAGGTTCGCGTCCTCCGACCATTTGTAGGCGACCGTCCCGCGGCACGCCTTCCGGATCTCCCTCCCGATGCGCTGGGCGAGTTTTTCGTCTGTGGTCAGCAGCTCGACGGTCTCGTCCCGATCCCGGATCTCCATGATCCGCTCGAGAGGGTTCATTCCCCGGGCGCGGCGCTCCTCGTTCCGGGCGATCGTCAGGATCTCGTCCCGGTGGGTGATCAGGAACCTCCCGCGCAACGTGACGATGCCCGAGGGGAGGCCGTCGGCCGTCTTGCGGCAGGCGGGGCACCGGCGGAAGGGAGCCCCGGCGCGCGCCAGGGCGGCGTACTCCTTCTCGTCCATGTACCACCGCTTCTTCCGGTGGATGGCATGGCAATCCCGGCAGATCCCCGCTTCGGGCTCTGCCTTGCGGGGGATGTAGGGGTCCGCGGTCCGGTCGACGTTCTTGCGGCTGGCGGGGTCGAATCGGGGTGTCGTCATCGGTTCACCCTCCTTTCCCCTTCATGATACCGCCGAACCGCTTCTCCGGAGCCAGTGGCGGAGGAAGTTCCGCCGATAGCGGGTGAAGACGCGGTAATTCTGCACGGAAACGGAGGGACGGGTGGGTCCCGCCGCCCCGCCCCCCATGGTGACCGCGCTCTTGTCGGAGAGTCGGTGCAGGAGGGAGAGCTCCGTTCCCCACTCCCAGGCGCGGCTCCTCTCCGAGATACCGATGGTGCTCGACCACCGCAAAAAGGCGGGGACGGCCAGCCGCCGCTCGAGGTCGACCTGGTTCGATTCCCCGAATCCGTCCTTGGCGTCCCAGTACGGGATGACGGTGAGGCGGCAAAGCGTTTCGAACCCGAGCTCCCGGACGTGCTGGAACCGAGTCCGCACGAACGCGTTGGGGGGGATCTTCACCCGGACGCCGGCTCCGAAGTCCACGGTCGTGCGCGCGGCCCGGAACAGGTCGTACACGATCTCGGTGGATCCCCTGCGGCTCGGGCTCGAGATGTCGAGCCCGGGGTTTCCCGGGTCCTCCTGCCGGACCGCCGTCTGGTCTCCCCGCGTCTCCCCCGATACCACGAGGCGCCACTTCCGCGAGAGGCGCGGGAGACGGACCCAGGCGCGCAAGCGCGTCCGGTACTGGAACCGGTCGGCCTCGTCCCATCGGAAGTCGTTCGTCCAGCGAAGCGACGATTCCGGGGCTGCGGCATCCGCGATCCGCTCGTCCCCGAAGAACCGGTCGAACCAGTCCACCATGGCGAACATGTCCCGCTCGAAACGGGCGTGATACCGGTCCGCCCAGGTCGCGTTGTCGACGCCGGCCGGCGTTGCGGCGATGACGTTGTCGGAGGCGGGTGGGAGTGGGACCTCGCCGGCGGACGCCCCGGCGGAAACCGCGAGGGCGACCATCGCGACGCGAACGACCGTGGCGAAACGGTTCATGGGTGCCCGGGGGAGGCCGGAGCCCGCGGGGTTGTTCCCCGCGGGCCGGCCGGAAATGTCCGTGCCCTTACGGCTTGAAGGTCGACTCCTCGACGATCGCTTTGTAGAGGTACCCGGCCCCGAAATCCTTGTCCTTGTACAGCGTCCCCTTCGCGGTCACCACGTCGCCGACCTTCGGGGCGGTTTTCCCCGTGAACACGAGGTTGTTCGTCCCCTTGGAGGCGTCGCCGCTCCCGTCCCGCAGGTGGACCCAGTTCCGATCCATGATCATCTTCGACACCTTGACGACCTTGCCGCGAACGACCACGGTTTTCTTCTCGAGTTTCGCGGCCTTCTCGTACACCTCGGCCACCGTGTACGCGTCCGCGCCCTTGGCCTTTTCCACCTTGATCGGCTCGGTGGAGGCAGGTGCCTTCGCGCCCTCGCTCCCTCCCCCCGCCATGTTTCCGAAGGCCGAAGCCTCGCGGGCCGCGATCAACACGAAGGCGCAAAGGCAAAGGGCGGCCCACCTGCGAATACGATCCATCCGGTTCCCCTTCCCACGTTTTTTGCGGTATTTTATCACCCCGCGGCCGGAATGTCCCCGACGGAGCCGGGGCCGCGCCTTCCCCTAAAGAATACCGGCGGATTATCCGATATCGATGGAGGGAGTCACACAGGAAAGGAGCGCCCCGTGAAGAAATCCCGGAACACCCGCCAGCGCGCCGTCATTCTGGAAGTGCTGAAAAGAGGGCGCGTCCACCTCACCGCCGAGGAAGTGTACCGGGAAGCCCGAAAGGCGCTGCCGACGGTAAGCCTGGGGACGGTGTACCGGAACCTGAACTTCCTGCGGGACCACGGGATGGCGAGGGAGATCCGCAGCGGCGACGTGGGGAGCGTCCGCTTCGAGGCGTCGCGCGACCTCCACGCACACTTCCACTGCCGCTCCTGCCGCTCGGTCGTGGACATCCCCCTTCCCGGGGAGCTGTCGGGCGAACGGTGGGGCGAGATCGGGCCGATCGCGTCGGTGGACTCCATCGACCTGCACGTGATCGGGGACTGCTCCGACTGCGGCGCCCGGGCGTGACGGTGGAGGATACGGCGTGGGAACCGAGGAGGCGATCCCCCGGCAGCAGGCGATGATCGGCGAGATGTTCCGGAAGGTCGTGGACGGCATCCCCGTGATGCTCATCTGCTACGACGGGGCCGCGAATCCCGTTCTCGTGAACGGCGAATTCACCAGAGTCCTCGGCTGGACGCTCGAAGATGCCCGCAAGGTCGACCTGATGGCCGAGTGCTACCCCGACCCGGCGTACCGGAAGGAGGTCCGCGCGTGCATGGCCGCCGCGGAGCCGGGGTGGAACGATTTCCGGGTCCGCGCGCGGGACGGCCGGATCGTGGAGACCTCGTGGGCCAACGTCCACCTGTCCGACGGCTCGCATATCGCGATCGGGATCGACGCGACGGAGCGCCTGCGCGCGGAAAAGGAGGCGCTGGCGGACCGGCTCTTGCGGATCGGTGAGGAAAAAGCGCTCGAGAGCAGGGAGCGGTACCGGGAGCTCCTGGAGATCACTTCCGACTGGCTATGGGAGGTCGACCGGAGCGGTGTATACACATATGTCGGCCCCGGCGTCCGGTGCCTCCTCGGGTACGAGCCCGACGAATTGCTCGGCAAGAGGCCTTTCGACCTGATGCCCGCCGACGAGGCCGCCCGCGTCGAGAAACTGTTCATGTCCATGATCGAGAACGGATCACCGCTCCACCGGATCGAGAACGTCAATCGGCACAAGGATGGGCGGCTGCTGACACTGGAAACCAACGGGGTGCCTTTCTTCGGACCGGACAACGCCCTGCAGGGGTACCGGGGCGTGGACCGGGACATCTCCGACCGGGTGGAGGCGGCCGTCGCCCTGCGGTCGAGCGAAGGAAGGTACCGGAGCCTGTTCGAAGGAGCCGGCGCCGTGATGCTCCTGATCGATCCGGAGTCGGGAAGAATCGTCGACGCCAACCCCGCGGCCGGCGGATATTACGGATTCCCGTGCGACAGGCTTCGATCCATGACGATCCTGGAGATCAACGTCCTTCCCCCGGAGGAGGTCTTCCGGGATATGGACAAGGCGCGGAACGGGGAACGTGGCCGATTCACGTTCACGCACCGCCTTGCGTCGGGGGAATTGCGGCCGGTCGAGGTCTTCAGCGGGCCGATCCGGGTACACGACAGGGATCTGCTGTTCTCGATCGTCCACGACATCGCGGACCGGGTCCGCGCCGAGGAGGCGCTGCGGGAGAGCGAGGAGCGGTTCCGGTCGCTCGCGGAACGGATTCCGCAGCCGGTCTTCGAGACCGGCGAGGACGGCCGGCTGACCTACATGAACCTCCACGGGAGGAATCTGTTCGGATATCCGGAGGGGGAGCTCGTCG
>JACRNP010000044.1 GCA_016234845.1 Deltaproteobacteria bacterium
ACGAACCAGGTCAAGGACAACCCGTACACCGTGGTCCTGCTCGACGAGATCGAGAAGGCGGACACCTACGTCCACAACCTGTTCCTCCAGGCGTTCGACGAGGGGTGGCTCACCGACGGGCGCGGGAAGAAGGTGTACTTCGCCGACACGATCATCAACATGACGAGCAACCTGGGCGCCGAGGAGCTGTCGAAGCTCACGCGCCCGATGGGGTTCGGTCCGGGGGGCGTCGACTTCGAGCCGGTCCGCCGGGCGGTCCTCAAGGCCGCGGAGAACCGGTTCACGCCGGAGTTCATCAACCGTCTCGACGACGTCGTCGTCTTCTCCCCCCTGTCGTTCGACGAGGTGCGGAAGATCGCCGGGATCTACCTCGATTCGATCGGGAGGACGATGGCGACCCACGGCAAGACCCTCGTGGTATCCGACGCGGCGCTCTCCGCCCTGGCCCGCGCCGGCTTCTCCGTGAAGTACGGCGCAAGGTTCCTGAAGCGCGGGATCGACGAGAAGGTGAAGATGCCGGTGACGCTCCATTGGAAGGAGTCCGACCATTTCCTCGTCGAGGAGGTCGGCGGCGAGGTGGCGGTAATCTCCCAGAAGGTGCCCGTCTAAATGGCCGAGGAGAAGGAAGACAAGGGTTTCCGGGTGATCGACCGGCGGGGAGTGGAGTACGTTCCCCCTCCTTCGCCGGCTCCCGAAGGAAAGCCCGGGTCGCCGGCTGATGAGGGCAGGCCCTCTCCGGCCGCACCGGGGGATAGCCCTTCGAAGCCGACGGGGGAAGGTTCCGTCGGCCCGGCGGCGAAGGAGGGGAACCTTCGTCCGCCGGCGGGTGTCCAAGAGGAAAAAGGCCGCGGGGGGGAGAAGTCGGCGCTCGGCGCTCCCCGGTTCCTCGACCTCGTCGATTCGCTCCAGATGGGCGCGATGGCGAACCTCGGGCTGCTCCAGGGGCCCGACGGGAAGCGTTCCCCGGTGAACCTGCCGGGGGCGAAGGACGCCATCGACCTGCTGGGGATCCTGCAGGAGAAGACCCGCGGGAACCTGTCGAAGGAAGAGGAGGAGGTGCTGCGCGAGGGGTTGTACCACCTCCGCATGGGGTACATGGCGATGGTGAACGCCCCCTCCGGCGGCAAAGCCAAGGGAGGAAACGAAAAGTGATCCGGAAAAGCAGGGCGCTGGCGCTCGTACTCGCCGCGGTCGCCGCGGGGATCGTCCTCTCGGCGGGGCTCAACCTGTCCCCCATCTCGCACGCGCTGTGGGGCGACAAGGAGAAGCCGGCGGTGCTTCCCGCCGCCGCGGGGCTCCGCATGGTCCCCGTGGACATCCCGACGCTGTTCAAGGAGGTGTCCCCGGCCGTCGTCAACATCTCCACCACCCAGGTGGTGAAGCTCGACCGGCCGCGGAGGCGAACCCCCTTCGGGCAGCAGGACCCGTTCGAGGAGTTCTTCAACAACTTCTTCGGGCGGATGCCGAAGGAGCAGAAGCGCCGTTCCCTCGGATCCGGCTTCATCGTCTCCGAGGACGGGTACATCCTCACGAACAACCACGTCGTCGAGAAGGCCGACGAGGTCACGGTGACGCTCCTCGACAAGGAGGAGTTCAAGGCGAAGGTGATCGGGAACGACCCCAAGACCGACATCGCCCTGATCAAGATCGAATCGCGGAAGAAGCTCCCGCACGTGGCCCTCGGGGATTCCGACGCGCTCGACGTGGGCGAATGGGTGGTCGCCATCGGCAACCCGTTCGGGCTCGGGCACACGGTCACCACCGGGATCGTGAGCGCCAAGGGGCGCATCATCGGGTCGGGCCCGTACGACGATTTCATCCAGACCGACGCGTCGATCAACCCCGGCAACTCCGGCGGCCCGCTGTTCAACCTGAAGGGCGAGGTGGTCGGCATCAACACCGCCATCATCCAGGGCGGCCAGGGGATCGGTTTCGCGACGCCGATCCAGCTCGCGAAGGCGGTCCTCGGGCAGCTGAAGGACAAGGGGAAGGTGACCCGCGGCTGGCTGGGCGTCTACATCCAGAGGATCTCCCCCGAGGTCGCGGAGAACCTGGGGCTCAAGGACCGGCGGGGCGCGCTCGTGTCCGACGTGACCGCCGACGGCCCGGCGGAAAAGGCGGGGATCCGGTCGGGCGACGTGATCCTCTCGTTCCACGGGAAGGACGTGAAGGACGAGCACGAGCTGCCGGCGCTCGTGGCGGCCACCCGGCCGGGCACGAAGGTGGATATCCGGATCGTGCGGGACGGGAAGGAGATGAACGTCCCGGTGACCATCTCCGAGATGGAAGGGGAGCCGGGGAAGCGGGCCGGCGGGGCCGACCTGTCGAAGGGGCTCGGGCTGACCGTGCAGGACATCACGCCGGAGATCGCCCAGCGGTTCGAGATCGAAAACGCCAAGGGCGTCATCGTGACGACGGTCGAGGGCGGAAGCCCGGCGGACGACGCGGGGTTCCAGGAAGGGGACATCGTCCGGCAGATCAACCGGCAGCCGGTGCGCAACACGGCGGAGTTCGGCAAGCTGATGAAGAAGCACAAGAGCGACAAGTCCGTCCTGTTCCTCGTGGAGCGCGGAGAAGGGCGGCTGTTCCTCGCGGTGAAGAACAAGTAACCGATGATATCGCTCGACAAGCTGACGGTGAAGTCGCAGGAGGCGCTCCAGGACGCCGTCCGGAGCGCCTCCGAGCGCGGCCACGCCCAGGTCGAGGCCGAGCACCTGTTCGCGGCGCTGCTGCGGCAGGACGGGGGCGTCGCGGGGGAGCTTCTCGCGCGCACCGGGGTACGGCCGGCGGGCCTCCTCGCCGAGGCGGAAACGCTCCTCTCCCGGATGCCGAAGGTCGGCGGCGCCGTCTCCCGCGGGCTGTCGCCGCGGCTCGAGCCGCTCTTCCGGCGGGCCCTCTCCGAGGCGGACGCGTTCCGGGACGAATACGTCTCGGCGGAGCATTTCCTCCTGGCCTTCTGCTCGGACGACGGGGGCGCCGTCGCAAGCCTGCTGCGGAAGGCCGGCGTGACGCGGGAGGCGCTCCTCTCCGCGCTGACCGCCATCCGGGGAAGCCAGCGGGTGACGGACGAGAACCCGGAGGCGAAGTACCAGGCGCTCGACAAGTATTGCCGGGACCTGACGGAGGCGGCCCGGCGCGACAAGCTCGACCCGGTCATCGGGCGCGACGACGAGATCCGCCGCGTGATCCAGGTCCTCTCCCGGAGAACCAAGAACAACCCGGTCCTGATCGGCGAGCCGGGGGTCGGGAAGACCGCCATCGCCGAGGGGCTGGCCCAGCGCGTGGCGGATGGGGATGTTCCCGAGGGGCTGAAGGACAAGAAGGTCCTCGCGCTCGACATGGGCGCGCTCATCGCCGGCGCCAAGTACCGCGGGGAGTTCGAGGACCGGCTGAAGGCGGTGTTGAAGGAGATCGGCGCCGCCGAGGGGAAGATCATCCTGTTCATCGACGAGCTCCACACGCTGGTGGGCGCGGGCAAGGCGGAGGGGTCGATGGACGCCTCCAACATGCTGAAGCCCGCCCTGGCGCGGGGGGAGCTTCGGTGCGTCGGCGCCACCACGATCGACGAATACCGCAAATACGTGGAGAAGGATGCCGCGCTGGAGCGACGCTTCCAGCCGGTCCCGGTCGGGGAGCCGTCGGTGGAGGACACGATCGCCATCCTGCGGGGCCTGAAAGGGCGGTACGAGGTCCACCACGGGGTGCGGATCAAGGACGCGGCGCTGATCGCCGCCGCCACCCTGTCCCACCGGTACATCTCCGACCGCTTCCTCCCCGACAAGGCGATCGACCTGGTCGACGAGGCGGCGTCGCGCCTGAAGATCGAGATCGACTCCGTGCCGCAGGAGATCGACGAAGTGCAGCGGCGGAAGACCCAAGCGGAGATCGAGCGGCAGGCGCTGTCGAAGGAGACCGACGCGGCGTCGCGCGAGCGGCTCGGGGCGATCGAGGCGGAGCTTCGCGGGCTTTCCGCCGAAATCGCCGGTCTGCGCGGGCGGTGGGAGGCCGAGAAGAGGGAGATCGCCGGCAACCGCGCCGTCAAGGAGCGGATCGAGCGGGCCCAGGCCGATATGCAGCGAGCGGAGCGGGAGGGGAACCTGGAGAAGGCGTCGCAGCTGAAATACGGCGTTCTTCCCGCGCTGGCGAAGCAGGCGGAGGCGGCGGCCGCGCCGGGAGCGGACGCGCGGGGACGGCTCCTGAAGGAGGAGGTCGACGAGGAGGACGTGGCGCGGATCGTGTCCCGCTGGACCGGGATCCCGGTGTCGCGGATGGTCGAGGGGGAGGTCGGCAAGCTCCTGTCGATGGAGGAGCGGCTGTCGTCGCGCGTGGTCGGCCAGGACGACGCGGTCGCGCTGGTGTCCGCCGCGGTTCGCCGGGCGAAATCGGGCCTGAAGGACCCCCGCCGCCCCATCGGTTCGTTCCTGTTCCTCGGTCCCACGGGCGTCGGGAAGACGGAGCTGGCGAAGGCGCTCGCGGAGTTCCTCTTCGACGACGAGGCGGCGATGGTGCGCCTCGACATGTCCGAGTACATGGAGAAGCATTCGGTCGCGCGGATGATCGGGGCTCCGCCGGGGTACGTGGGGTACGAGGAGGGCGGCGCGCTCACCGAGGCGGTCCGCCGGAAACCGTACACGGTGATCCTGTTCGACGAGATCGAGAAGGCGCATCCCGACGTCTTCAACGTCCTCCTGCAGGTGCTCGAGGACGGGCGCCTGACCGACGGCCAGGGGCGGACGGTCGATTTCCGCAACGCCGTGGTCATCCTCACGTCGAACGTCGGGTCCCGGTGGATCCGGGAGATGGCCGGGAAGGGGGAGGAGGCGATCCGCTCCCGCGTGATGGAGGAGCTGCGCGACGTCTTCCGCCCCGAGTTCCTGAACCGCCTGGACGAGATCATCCTGTTCCACTCCCTCGGGAGGGAGGCGCTGTCCCGCATCGTCGACATCATGGCCGGGGAGTTGAACACCCGTCTCGCCGACCGGAAGATCGCGATCTCGCTCACCCCCGCGGCGAAGGAGCGCCTCGCGGGAATCGGGTACGACCCCGCGTTCGGCGCGCGGCCGCTGCGCCGGGCAATCCAGAAGGAAGTCCAGGATCCGCTCGCGGTGAAGCTGCTCCGGGGGGAGTTCCGGGACGGGGACAAGGTGACCGTCGACATCGGTTCCCCCTCCGGGTTCGCCTTCCGCAAGGAGAGCTGACCGCACCTCACCGAAATGCCGTTTCCTTGTTTTTTCGCCGCCTTATCTTGCCCTTGACAGGAATGCCGAATCAATATAAGTTGGAATGAAAACAACGTTTGAAAAGGTTTCCCTTGGGTACTTCCTCCACCGTTTCCTTCCTCGCTCCCGCGAAATTGAATCTGACCCTGCAGGTTTTCGGTAAACGCCCCGACGGATATCACGAGATTCGTTCCTGCATGGTCCCGGTGTCGCTGTACGACGAGGTGATCGTCGAGGAGGCCGACGAAGGGATCCGGGTCGAGTGCGACGCCCCCGGCGTGCCGGTCGATGGCAGGAACAGCTGCCACCGGGCCGCCTCCCTTTTCATGGAGTGGGCGGGAACACCCCGGGGGGTCCGGATCCGGCTGGTGAAGACGATTCCCCACGAGGCGGGGCTCGGCGGCGGGAGCTCGGACGCCGCGGCGACCCTGAAAGGGATGATCGCGCTGACCGGGAAACGCCCTCCCCCGGAAACGCTCCTCTCCATGGCGGCGCGGATCGGCGCGGACGTGCCGTTCTTCACGACGGGCGCGGCGGCCGTCGTCTCCGGATTCGGGGACCGCGTCTGCCCGATCCCGTGGAGCGTGCCGTTCCACGCCGTGATCGTCAAGCCCGCCTTCGGACTTTCGACGAAGGAGGGGTACGCGCGGCTCGGCCGGGGTCCCGGGGGAGCTCCCCCGGCGGGCGGGATCCCGTCGTTCCGCGATCTTTCGGAGGTCGCGGCGGCGGTCCGGAACGATTTCGAGGGGGCGTGGGACCCGGTGCGGCCGGAGATCCGCGGCATCCGGGAGGAGCTGCTTTCGGCCGGCGCGGCCGCGGCGGGGATGACGGGGAGCGGATCGGCGATGTTCGGCCTCTTCGGGACGGAAGGAGCGGCCCGGAAGGCCCGGGAGAAGTTGCCGCCGGACGGCGGCGGGGGAGAGGGGCGACGGGTCTTCGTCGCGAGGATCATTTCATGACGGGAGAGAGGAGGCCGTGATGCGGATCACCGAGGTGAAGGTTTTCCCCGTGTCGGACAACGAGAAGCTGAAGGGGTACGGGACGATCATCTTCGACGACTGCTTCGTCGTGCGCGACCTGAAGGTCATCCAGGGGAACAGCGGCCTGTTCATCGCGATGCCGAGCAAGAAGACGCGGGACGGCTCGTACCGGGACACGGCCCACCCGTTGAACAACGAGACCCGCCGGATGATCGAGGACGCGGTGATCGGGGAGTACGAGCGGGAAACGGGCGTCGGGGCCCCGCTTGACGGTGTGGCGGCCGCCCGTTAGTATTCGGGTGTGCTGGGAGGTCGTCCAATGGCAGGACAGGGGCCTTTGGAGCCCCCGATGAAGGTTCGAGCCCTTCCCTCCCAGCCACACCCGCAATTCTAAGTACTTGCCAACGGATCCTTCCCGGTATAATAATTAACCCTTTCGGGTTTCCTGAAAATCGGCTGCAGGGCATCCTCCCACAGGGGAACGGCGTGACGCGACTGAAGATATTCACCGGGAACGCGAACCCGGATCTCGCGAAGGAGATCTGCGCGTACCTCTGCATCCCGCTCGGCTCCGCGGTGGTCAAGCGGTTCAGCGACGGCGAGGTCAACGTGGAGATCCGGGACAACGTGCGCGGCGTGGACGTGTTCATCATCCAGCCGACCTCCCCCCCGGTGAACGACCACCTGATGGAGCTGCTGATCCTGATGGACGGCCTGAAGCGCGCCTCGGCCAAGCGGGTGACCGCGGTCCTCCCGTACTACGGATATGCCCGGCAGGACCGGAAGGTCCTCCCCAGGGCCCCGATCACCGCGAAGCTGGTCGCCGACCTCCTCACCGCGGCGGGGGTCTCCCGGGTGCTGACGATGGACCTCCACGCGGGGCAGATCCAGGGGTTCTTCAACATCCCGGTGGACCACCTGTACTCCGCGCCGGTCATGCTCGACCACATCAAGGCGAACTACGGCGACGACATCGTCGTCGTGTCCCCCGACGCCGGCGGCGTGGAGCGCGCCCGGGCGTTCGCCAAGAGGCTCCACGCGTCGCTCGCGATCATCGACAAGCGCCGCCTCGCCCCGAACGTGGCGGAGGTGATGAACATCATCGGCGAGGTCGAGGGGAAGACGGCAATCCTGCTCGACGACATGGTCGACACCGCGGGGACGCTGGTCCAGTCCGCCGACGCCCTCCGCGCCAAGGGGGCAAGGCGCATCTACGCGTGCGCGACCCACGCGGTGCTCTCGGGTCCGGCGATCGAGCGGCTGGAGAAGTCGCAGATCGAGGAACTCGTCGTGACGAACACGGTCCCGCTGGGGCCGAAGGCCGCGTGCAAGAAGCTTCGCGTCCTCACCGTGGCGCCCCTGCTGGGGGAGGCCATCAAGAGGATCCACTTCCAGGATTCGGTCAGCTCGCTCTTCGTTTAGGAGGAAACAGGCGATGGCAATGGTGGAGTTGGCGGCGGACCGCCGCAGCGGAACGGGAAAAGAGATCAACCGGAAGCGCCGCTCCGGTGGAAGGATCCCCGGCGTCATCTACGGGAAGGGTCTCGAGACGCGGTCGATCGAGTTCGATCGGAAGTCGCTCGAGAAGTTCCTCGACACGGCCCGGCACGGGACGGTGGTCGTCCGGATGACCGTGCGGGACGGCTCGGAAGGGGTGGAGTCGTTCGCGGTCCTGAAGGAGGTGCAGACCAACCCCCTGACGGACAGCGTGACCCACGTAGACTTCTACGAGGTCGCCCTCGGACAGAAGTTCCGCGTCGAGGTGCCCGTCCGGATCCGGGGGAAGGCGGCCGGGATCGAGATGGGCGGGATCCTGGAGGTGGTCATGCGGAGCATCGAGGTGGAGTGCACGCCCGACCACGTGCCCGAATTCATCGAGGTCGACGTGACCTCCCTGGGGATCGGCCAGTCCCTCACGCTTTCGAACGTGAAGTTCCCCGAGGGCGTCGTCCCGACCGAGAAGGATCTGCGCCAGACCGTGGCGTCCGTCCACACGCCGAAGGCCGAGGCGGCCCCGGTGGCCGAGGCGGTCGAGGGCGAGGCGGCGGAGGGAGCGAGCGTGGCGGAAGTCGCCGAGAAGGAAGAGCCCGCGAAGAAGGAAAAGAAGGAAAAGAAAGAGAAGGAGTAACCCGATACGCGCCTGATCGTCGGACTCGGGAACCCGGGAAGGCGGTACGCCGCGACGCTCCACAACGCGGGGTTCCTCGCGGTCGACCGCATCGCGGCCGGGATGGGCGTCCGGTGGCGCGCCGCGGGGGACGCGCAGCAGGGCGCGGGCGAGCTGGAAGGGCTCCGGGTGGTCCTCGTGAAGCCGGGGACGTTCATGAACCTCTCCGGCGCGGCGGTGGCGCCGCTGTTCCGGAAGCACGCCGACGGCCCCGAGGAGATGGTGGTCGTCCACGACGACCTGGATCTTCCGTTCGGGTCGGTGCGGCTCAAGCGCGGCGGGGGGACGGGCGGGCACAACGGCCTTCGCTCCCTGCGGGAGGCGCTCGGGACGTCGGCGTTCCTCCGGATCCGGGTGGGGATCGGGCGCCCCCCGGCGGGCGTGGACCCCGCGGAGTACGTGTTGACGCCCCCGGACCCCGACCGGAAGCGGGCGTTCGACGAGGCGGTCGCGGGCGCCTGCACGGCCGCCGCCGACATCGCCCGGCTCGGTTTCGACAAGGCCATGACGCGCTGGAACTCGAAGGCGCGAACCCCCCGCACGGAATCCCCGGCGGGGAACATACTCCTTGCTCCCGGCAAGTCGTCCGGGGGCTCGATCAGCCGAAAGGAGGCTACACCGCACGATGACACCGAAGAGGTATGAAACCGCCATCCTGTTCGACCCCGAACTCCCGGAGGACCAGAGGAAGGAGTTCCTCGGCAAGCTCTCCGGGGTGGTCGCCGCCTTCCAGGGCGAGGTCCTGAAGACCGACGACTGGGGGAACCGCAAGCTCGCCTACCCCATCCGCAAGAGAAGCAACGCCTTCTACACCTTCCTCCTCTACACCGGCTCCCGCGGCGTGGTGGAGGAGGTGGAACGCAACATCAAGATCTTCGACGGGATCCTGCGGCACCTGACCACCATCCACACCGCGGAGCTCAAGGCCAAGGCCGCGCCCGCCGCCGCCCCGGAAGGGGAGGCGACCGCCGCGCCGGAGGCGCCCGCGTCCGAACCGACGCCGCAGCCGCCGGCCGGGCAGTGAACGCGCCGGTCACGGGGGGAGGGATCCGGCAATGGTAGCCTTCAACCGCGTCATCCTCGCGGGGAACCTCGTGAGGGATCCGGAAACCCGCTTCATACCGTCGGGGACGGCGGTCACGGAATTCGCCATCGCGGTGAACTCCCGCTACCGGTCGAAGGCGACGAACGAGGTCAAGGAGGATGTGTCCTACTTCGACATCGTCGTTTTCGGCAAGATGGGCGAGAATTGCGCCGAGTACCTGTCCAAGGGGCGGCCGGTCCTCGTCGAGGGGAGGCTGCGCCAGCGCCGCTGGGAAGCCGACGGGGTGAAGCGGAACAAGATCGAGATCCTGGCGGACAACGTCCAGTTCCTCGGCGGTCCGCGCGGATCGGCCGCGGAAGGCGCCCCGGCATCGGCCCCCGCGCCGGAAGCGCCCGACGACGATATCCCATTCTAAAAAATTCATAGACGAAAAGAACAAGGAGGAAGGAACCGATGAGCACCCCGTACAAGCCCCGCCCGTCCGGCGGACGCGACGACCGCGGCCCCGGCGGGAAGAAGCGATACGTCCGGAAGAAGTTCTGCCGTTTCTGCGCCGAGAAGGAGTTGCAGATCGACTACAAGAACGCCTACATGATCCGCCAGTTCGTCTCCGAGCGCGGGAAGATCGTCCCCCGGCGGATCACCGGCAACTGCGCCACGCACCAGCGGAAGCTGACGGTGGAGATCAAGAAGGCGCGCGTCGTCGCGCTGATCCCGTTCACCGCCACCCAGGTCCGGTAGGGGGTGGGGAGATGAAGGTCATTCTGCGCGAGGACGTCGAGAAGCTGGGAAAGGCCGGCGAGGTCGTGAAGGTCGCCGACGGATACGGGAGGAACTACCTCATCCCGCGGAAACTGGCGGTCCTGGCCGACCTCCGGAACATGAAGGCGCTGGACCACGACCGCCGGGTGATCGAGACGCGCGCGAAAAAGACGCGCAAGACCGCCGTGGCGGCCGCGGAGAGGATCTCCGCCCTGTCCCTGACCCTCCCCGCGAAGGCGGGGGAGGAGGGGAAGCTGTTCGGGGCCATCACTTCCCGGGACATCGCGGAGGCGCTGGCCGCCGCCGGGGTGGAAGTCGACCGCAAGTCGGTGCAGCTCGCCGAGCCGATCAAGCAGCTGGGCGACTACAAGGTGAAGGTCCGGGTCGCCGCCGAGGTCGTGCCGGAGATCTCGATCCGCGTGGTGTCGGAAGGATAGACCCGGACGGGAGGCGTCGGTGAACGGTTCGAAGAGCGCGCCGCCAGGCGGAAACGACGCCTCCCTCCGGGTTCCCCCGCACAACCTGCACGCCGAGCAGGCCGTCCTGGCCTCGGTGCTCCTCAACAACGACCTGATGAGCGACGTCGTCGAGGTGCTTCGGCCCGACGACTTCTACCAGGGCGCCCACCGCACCCTCTACGAGGCGATGCTCGGCCTCTACGAGGGGGGGCGCCCGATCGACCACCTGACCCTCTCCGCGGTCATCCGGGACCGGGGGGCGGAGCAGCAGATCGGCGGACTCGCCTACCTGGCCGAGATCGTCTCCACGGTCCCGTTATCCGCGAACGCGGCGGAATACGCGGTCATCGTCAAGGAGAAGTCGATCCTCCGGAAGTCGATCGTCGCCGCGCAGGAGATCTCGACCTCCGCGTTCCAGGGGGTGGGCGACCTGCGGGAGTTCCTCGACCGGATGGAGGAGCGGATCTTCGCCATCTCGGGGGAGGAGATCAAGCCGAAGTATTTCTCGATGAACGAGATGGCGCGCGCGGCGCTGAAGGACATCGAGAAGGCGTACGAGCAGAAGAAGCGGATCACCGGCATCCCGTCCGGCTTCCGCGACCTGGACGAGGTGACCGCCGGATTCCAGAAGTCGAACATGATCGTCGTCGCCGCGCGCCCCGCGATGGGGAAGACGTCGCTGTGCCTCAACATCGCGGTGTCGGCCGCCATCCGGCACAAGGTGCCGGTCGCCATCTTCTCCCTCGAGATGAGCCGGCAGGAGCTGGCGATGCGGATGATCTGCTCGGAGGCGCGGGTGAACTTCCAGCGGCTCCGCACCGGGCAGATCGGGCAGGAGGAGATCAACCGGCTGGTCGCCGCGGTGGCGAAGCTGTCCGACGCGCCGATCTACACGGACGACTCCGGGGCGCTGTCGGCGCTCGACCTCCGCGCGCGGGCGAGGCGCCTGAAGAAGGACAAGGACGTCGGGCTGATCATCATCGACTACCTGCAGCTCATGCGGGGCTCCGCCGCGCGCTCCAACCCGGACAACCGCGTGCAGGAGGTCTCCGAGATCTCCCGGTCGATGAAGGCGCTGGCCAAGGAGCTTGACATCCCGGTGATCGCCATCTCCCAGCTCTCCCGCGGCGTCGAGAACCGGAGCGACAAGCGCCCGCAGATGGCGGATCTACGCGAGTGCGTGACGGGCGACACCCTCGTCCTGACCACCGACGGCGGCCGCGTTCCGATTCGCGAGCTGGTGGGTAAATCGGTCGATGTGTGGGCGATGTCCCCCGAGGGGCGCATCGTCCCCGCGAAGAGCGATTGCGTCTGGTCGGTTGGCGTGAAGCCGGTGATGCGTGTCACCCTTGCGAGCGGCCGGACGATCCGCGCCACCGCGGAGCACCTGTTGTACGGCGCGGGAGCGTGGACGCGCGTCGGAGTTCTTAGATCCGGTGACGCACTTGCCGTCGCCCGCGAAGAGGTATTTTCATCCTGTCCAGAGAGGACCACTGCGGGAGGGACCGGAACTGATAGGAGGAACGTCCGTTCCACCTCCACTCCTTCGGGAAAGGTTCCCGGAGGATACGCGTCGATATTGGAAGACGACGCCTTGCGACAGTGGGCGGAAAGCGACCTGTTCTGGGACCGGGTCATGGAGGTTTCGCCGGACGGTTCGGAAGAGGTGTTCGATCTGACCGTTCCGGGACCGGCTTCGTGGTTTGCCGACGGTGTGGTCAGCCACAACTCGGGCGCGATCGAGCAGGACAGCGACCTGATCCTGTTCGTTTACCGCGAGGAGATGTACAGCAAGGAGAAGACGCCGCAGGAGGAAAAGGGGGTCGCGGAGATCATCGTCGGAAAGAACCGCAGCGGCCCCATGCGCGACGTCAAGCTCGCCTTCCTCGCGCAGTTCACCCGGTTCGAGGACCTTGCGCAGGACTACGAATGAACGACGACCGCCCGGCGAGTCCCGGACGAGGAGGCGAGTCATGAAGCATTCGGTTTACTTCGAGGGGAAGGTCCAGAGTCTCGGGGTGAACACTCCGGACGGATTCGCCACCGTCGGCGTGATCGAGCCGGGTTCGTACACCTTCTCGACCTCGTCGGAAGAGCGCATCGTTCTCATCGAAGGGACGCTGCGGGTGAAATTGCCCGGCGAGGAGTGGAAGATCCTGTCCCGGGGCCAGGAAGTCGTCGTCCGGCCGAAGGTCTCCTTCGAAATCCAGGCGCAGGCCGACGCGGCCTATATCTGCTACTACCGGTGACGGTTCGGACCGGTCCGCGACGCCCTTGCGGCCGATCTTGACCGTCCCGGAAGCGCGATCGATCACCTGCCGCGTTCTTCCAGCAGTTGCCGGATTTTCGGGAGCGCGGCCTGGGCGGCCTTCTCCCCCTCCAGGATCGCCTCGTGGCGCCTCGTGAAGTCGCCGGAGGCGATGTGCCCCACCTTCGGGCGGATCACGACGTCCGCGCGGGCCACCTGGTCCGCCGCGATCTTCGAATACATGATGTTGATCGACTGGAAGATCGTGTCGAGCGTCGTCTCGGGGGCGACGCCGGAAACGCCGCCGGAGATGTCGACGGCGATCACCACGTCCGCCCCCAGCCGCCGCGCCGCGTCCACCGCCACCGGGCTCGCGACGCCGCCGTCCACATAGGTCCTCTCCCCGATCCGCACCGGCCGGAAGACCCCCGGGATGGAGCAGCTCGCGCGCACCGCGCTCCCCGTGTTTCCCTTCCCGAACACCGTCTCCTGGCCGGTCGCGACGTCCACGGCCACCGCGTGGAACGGGATCCGCAGCTTCTCCATCGTCGTGCCGCGCACCATCCGGTTGACGTACGCCTCGAGCTTCTCCCCCTTCACGAACCCGTTGTCGGGGACGGTCAGGTCCGCCAGCTCTCCCTTCTCCAGTCCCATCGCGATCCTCTGCAGGTCGTACGCGGAGTAACCGTAGGCGTATAGGCTGCCGACGAAGCTGCCGACGCTGGTACCGACGACCATCGAAACCGGGACGCGGTCCGCCTCCAGGATCTTCAACACCCCGACGTGGGCGAATCCCTTGGCCGCGCCCGCCCCGAGCACCAGGGCCACCTTGACCGGCTTTCGGACCGCTTCGGGCGGTGAAGGCTTCACCTCCGGCCCCGCGCACGACGCGAGGAGGAACAGGAGCAGGGAGACGGCGGCGGCAGCCGGGGGACTCTGGCGCATGGCGGGGCTCCGTTCAAGGGAAAAGGGTGGGACGGCCCTCCGCCGAAGCGAAGGCGCCGTCCGCCAGTTTCGCGAGCACCGTTTTCGCCGCCGCGACGGCCGACACCACGGCGTCCCCGCCGGCGATCCGCGCGGCGATGGCGGAGGCGAGCGCGCATCCGGTGCCGTGCGGATCCCCGCGCCGGGAGCCGACGGGGGGAAGAATCGTGACCGGCCCTCCGGGGAGGGCGACGAGGTCGGTCCCGCGCCGTCCCCTCCACGGGAAGTGGCCTCCTTTCAGGACGACCGCCGCTCCCGTGAGGTCGGACAGCAGGACGGCGGCGTCGCCGGCGGCGGCGAAGGAGCCGATCCTCCGGTCGAGGAGCTTTTCCGCTTCCGGGAGGTTCGGGGTGATCACCGCCGCACGCCGCAGCAGCAGACGGTACGCCGGAAGGGCGGCGGCGGCCAGGAGGGGGGACCCGGACGAGGAGCGGAGCACGGGGTCGACGACCACGGGCACCCCGCGGCGGGCCGAGACGAAGGCCAGGATCGCCTCCGCGGCCGCGCGCGTGCCGACCATGCCGACCTTCACCGCCCGGACCCGGAACGCACGGTCGACCGCCTCGAGGGAGTCGTCGAGGACCTCCCGGGGGATCGGCGCGAACCGCGAGAAGGCGGCGGTGGTCTGGACCGTCAGGCAGGAGGCGACGGCGCACGCGTGCGCCCCGGCCGCCGCCGCCGCGCGGGAGTCCATCAGGATCCCGGCGCCTCCGGTCGGATCGAGCCCGCCGAAGGCCAGGATCACCGGCGTCGAGTCTCGTTTTCCCATAGGGCCACGAACTCCTTCGTCCGTTCTCGTACGTCTTCGCCGCCGAACAGGTCGGAGATGACGGCGAACGCCGACGCCCCGGCGCGCAACACGCTCGCGGCGTTGCCGCGCGTGATCCCCGCGATCGCGACCACGGGGACGGAGACGGCCCCCGCGACCTCCCGCACCAGCGCGAGCCCGCCGGGCGCGGCGGCGTCGCCCTTCGTCCCGGTGGGAAAGACCGCCCCGCACCCGACGTAGTCGGCCCCGTCCGCCTGCGCCGCCCGCGCCTCCCCGGCCCCGTGGGTCGAGGCTCCGAGCAGGAATCCGGCCGGCACGAACCGGCGCGCGGCCGAGATCGGAAGGTCGTCCTGGCCCAGGTGGCAACCGTCCGCTCCGCACAAAAGCGCGATGTCCGGACGGTCGTTCACGATGAACGTCGCCCCCGCCTCGCGGCAGGACGCCGAAAAACGCCTCGCGCGGGAAAGCGCGAGGCGCGGCGGCGCCCCCTTGTCGCGGTACTGGATCAGCCGGCACCCGCCGTCCAGCGCCTCGGACAGCGCCCGGTCCAGCGACTCCTCGCCCTTTCCGTCCCTCAGGACGACCGACGGGTCGAGGATGGCGTAGAGTCCCCGGACGCGGCCCGCCGCGCCCGGCCCGGGCGGCGTCACCGCCCCTTCCGCTTGCGGGTCTTGGGCGAGAGCGACAGTTCCGCAAGCCTCTTGCGCAGGGTGTTCCGGTGGATCCCGAGGATCGCCGCCGCGCGCAGCTGGTTTCCCGCGGCGGCCTCGAGGACGACCTTCAGGAGCGGGCGTTCCACCTGCCGGACGAACAGGTCGTGGAGCCCCGTCTCGGCGTCGATGGCCGTCCCGAGACGCCGCACGAACTCCCGGATCCGTTCCTCGACCAGCTGCTCCATCGGGGCGGAGGACATGTCGGGCGCGCCGTCCGCCTTGGCGAGTTCCCGCGCCACCTCGTCCCGGCGGAGAAGCTTTCCCGTGGACAGGACCGCGAGGCGCTGCACGAAATTCTCGAGCTCCCGCACGTTCCCCTTCCACGGGTGCGCCGCGATCGCCTCGAGGGACTCCCGGGAGAACGATCTCGGCGGGCGGGACAGGACCGCGCAATATTTCCGCAGGAAGTAGTCGGCCAGGAGCGGAATATCCTCCTTCCGCTCGGAGAGGGATGGGATGCGCAGCGGGAACACGTTGAGCCGGTCGAACAGGTCCACCCGGAACTTCCCCTCGGCGACGAGCTTCCGAAGGTCCCGGTTCGTGGCGGCCAGGATCCGCCCGCGGAACTTCCGCGTCCGGTCCGACCCGACCGGCGAATACTCCCGTTCCTGCAGGACCCGCAGCAGCTTGGCCTGCAGGTCGAGCGGCATGTCGCCCACCTCGTCGAGGAAGAGGGTTCCGTCCTGCGCCGCGGTCAGCTTCCCCTCGCGCGCACCCTCGGCCCCCGTGAACGCCCCTTTCTCGTGCCCGAACAGCTCCGCCTCCTGGAGGTCCCGGGGGATCGCCGTGGTGTTCACCGCCACGAAGGGCCCTTTCTGCCCTCCCAGCTCGTGGATGCTGCGGGCGATGAGCTCCTTCCCGACGCCCCGCTCGCCGAGCAGCAGGATCGTCGCCGAGGAGTCGGCCACCTTCCCGATGTTCTGGAACACCTCGAGGATGGCGCGGCTCTTCCCCACGATCCGGGCGGAGGACCACTCCTCCCGCACCGAAGGCTGGTACGGACGCTCCTTCGAGGAGGCCTCCCGCGCGAGGTCGGCAAGGAGCTCCTCGATCCGGGACAGCTCGAACGGCTTGGTGAGGAATTCGGCGGCCCCGGCGCGCGTGGAGCGGGCGGCGACGTCCGCCCGCTGGACCGCCGTCATGATGAAGAACCGGGTTGGGGACTTCCGGGCCTGGACGCGCTCGAGGACCTCGATCCCCTCGACGCCGGGCATCCGGACGTCGACGAACGCCGCCGTGTAGCTGTTCTTTCCCAGGAGGGCGAGCGCCTTGTCTCCGTCCTCGGCCAGGTCCGCCGCGAACCCCATGCCGGTGACGGTCTTCTGGAGGACCCAGCGGATGCTCTCGTCGTCGTCGGCGATCAGGATTCTCTTCAAGAAGCGGCCTTCCTGCCCGGGTCGACCGGAAGGGATATTCTAACAGCGGTCCCGACGCCGCGGGTCGACCGGATTTCGAGCTGTCCTCCGTGCCGGGTCACCGCCTGCCTCGCCATCGCCAGCCCAAGCCCCGTCCCCTTCGGCTTGGTGGTGTAGAAGGGGAGCAGCGCCTTCCGGAGCTCCTCCTCCGTCATTCCGGCGCCGTCGTCGGCGATCTCGACGTCGAGGAAGGAGCGCTTCCTTCCCCGCCCCACCGCGAACCGGTAGTTCACGTTCATCCGGGCCTCGATCCGAACCGTTCCGGCCGATTCGATCGATTCCACGGCGTTCTTCATGACGTTCAGGAGCGCCCGGTAGACGGTGTCGGGGTGCCCGGAGACCGGCGGCAGGCTGGGGTCCACGCGCAGCTCGAACGTCACGCGCTTTCCCTGCGCCCGCGACTCCGACGCGAGGAGCTGCTCGGCCTCCCGCAGCAGGGGGGCGATGTGGAACGGCCGGGGGTGGGGAGGCGTCTTCCCCATCTCCAGCATCTTCTCCACGAGGTCGTTGATCCGGCGCGCCTCCCGCAGGATCAGGCGGACCCCCTCGGTCCGCTCTTCCGTCGGCCCGTCCCCGCGCAGGATCCACTGCGCCGCCCCCAGGATCCCCCCCAGCGGGTTCTTGATCTCGTGCGCGATCCCGTACGCCAGCATCTGCATCTCCTCCGCGCTGGTGGCCGCCTGCTCCTCCTTTCCCACGAGGGACAGGATCTCGGACGACTTGACGGACAGCACGGCCCCCTGCGGATCGCCGCCCTGGCCCACCAGCGGGGACGCCCCGAGCATCACGGGGAGGGAGGGGCGGCGGTCGCGCCCCACCGTACGGCCGGCGGCCGCCGGCCGCAGCTCCACGTCGAAACCGGTGACGGGGGTGCGCTCCTCGAGCGCCTTCCGCAGGATCCGCACCGCTCCAGGGCTTCCCCGGAAGACGGTGCGGAAGTGCCGGCCCGAGAGGGCCTGGGAGGAGCCCTGGAGGATCTCCTCCGCCGCCGGGTTGATGTAGGCGAGCTTCCCCGCGGCGTCGAACACGAGGATGCCGACGTTGACCGACTCGAGCGTCCGCCGGAGGAGGTCGCTCAAAAAAACCGCTCCACGACCGCGCGGAACGAGGCGGGATCGGCCACGCCGGGAAGCTCCGCGCGGAAGGCGGAGGCCCCGGGGATCCCGCGGCTGTACCACGCGAGGTGTTTCCGCATCTCCCGGATCCCGTGCGCGCCGTGCAGCGCGAACATCTCCTCCCCGTGCCGGAGGATCAGGGCGCGCCGCCCGGCCGGCGTGGGACAAGGCGCCTCCGGCGCAGGACCGCCCGCGCCGGCGAACGCACGCAGCTCCCGCCGCATCGCCGCGAAGACCCAGGGATTCCCCATCGCCGCCCGTCCGACCATGACGCCGTCGCACCCGGTCTCCGCGAACATCCGGGCCGCGTCCGCGGGGGACCGGACGTCCCCGTTCCCGATCACGACCCGGCCCGGGAACGACTTCTTCAGCGCCGCGATGTGGCCCCACTCCGCCGTGCCGGAGAACATCTGTCCGCGGTGCCTCGGGTGGAGCGTCACGGCGGCCGCGCCGGCGGCGAACAGTTCGTACGACACCTCGATGTACGTCTCCCGCTCCGTCCCGAACCCGGAACGGATCTTGGCCGTCACCGGGATCCCGGCCGCGCGGACGGCGGCCCGCGCGATCTCGCCGGCCAGGCGCGGATTCGCCAGGATCGCCGACCCGGAGCCGCCCCCGGTGACTTTCCGCACCGGGCACCCCATGTTGATGTCGATGAAGTCGAACCCCCTGCCGGCGGCCAGGGCGGCGGCCTCGGCGATCTCCCCCGGGTCGGAACCGAACAGCTGCGCGCCCACCGG
>JACRNP010000045.1 GCA_016234845.1 Deltaproteobacteria bacterium
CGTGCAGTTGGTGAACGGGTAGAGGTGCCTGCGATCGTTCGGGTCGGACAGCTCGGCGGCGCATTCGGCGCAGGTCGCGATGTCCGGCGGGATCGTCGAGAGGGCGATTCCTTCCGTCCGGCTCCGGAGGATCCGGAATCCGGCGGCGTCCGAGGGGCGCACCCTCCGCGATGTGAGGCGGGTCACGCGCGCGGCAGCCGGGATCTCCCCGCGGAAGAGGGACCGGAACCGCGCGATGGCGGCCCGCGACCCCTCCACGCGGACGACGACGCCACCGGGGGTGTTCGCGACCCACCCGTCGAGGCCGCAGCGGGACGCGATCCGGTGGACGAACGGGCGGAACCCCACCCCCTGGACGACGCCGCGGACCGTGATCTCGAGCGCCGACCTCGCCACTTCTTCCGCTACACCCGGCGGGAGGCCGCGAACGCCGCGATCTCCCCCCGGATCTTTTCCACGATCTCCCCGAAACGGTCCGAGACCGCCGGGGACAGCTCGAGGCTGTACGTCGCGATGTCCGCGGGGACCACTCCGAGGATGAGCACGTCGGGGAGGGTGCCGCGGAGGCGCATCATCCCGAGAGTGTCGGCGAGGTTCAGGTCGTGGAGCGACCACGACGGGGCGCCGGATCCGGCGAGATCGTCCGGGCGGAGCCGGACCACCGTCCCGGGCGGGAGCGGCGCGCCCACGGCGTCGACGAGGACGACGCGCTCCTCCCCCTCGATGAGGTTCAACAGGGTGGCGCCGGCCACGCCGCCGTCCACATACTCCGCGCCGGGCGGTTCCCCCCGGGCGGAGAGCTCCCGCACGACGTGGACGCCGATCCCCTCGTCGCGAAGGAGGATGTTCCCGACACCGATGACCCGCATATTGCCCCCCGGATATGCAACTGCGCCTTCGAGACTCCCTCTTCGGCTGCGCCGCCTCGGAGGGGGGACTCCGTTCGTGGCTCGCCGTGCGGTGCACCTGCACGGCTGTGCCCCCCGTTCTTCCTGCAGCGGGGGTACCCCAGGGAGCGCATTTCGTCCGGGAGTGGGGCGCTTTACCTCACTTCGCCCCCCCTCCTGCGGCGACTCCGCCGGACCCTCCCTTACGATGCCGTATTAATGTAACGGTGTGCTAAGTGTAGCAGAACGGATGGCGGTGGCCGGTGTGGTATCCTGACCCGCATGGGCACCGGAGGAAAGGTCCGCGTCGAGGTGGAACGGTCGATCCTGCGGGCCGCGGACGAGGCGTCGCGCGGGATCCGCGAGCTGCTGCGCGAGCGGGGGATCTACGCGATCAACCTCATCTCCTCTCCCGGATCCGGGAAGACCACGCTCATCGAGGCGTTGCTGTCGCGCTTCGAAGGCAAGGGCGGCGTGGCGGTCGTCGAGGGGGACATCGAGACCGACATCGACGCGGAGCGGATCCGCCGCCTGGGCGTGCAGGTCCGGCAGATCAACACCCGATCCTCGTGCCACATCCTGCCGGAGCAGCTTCTGCGGGCCCTCGCGGAGATGGACCTGTCCGGCACGCGTCTGCTGATCGTCGAGAACGTGGGGAACCTCGTCTGCCCCGCGGAGGTGCCGCTGGGCGAGGACACGCGCGTCGTCCTTCTGAGCGTCACCGAAGGGGACGAGAAGCCGCTCAAATACCCGCTGGTGTTCCGGACGTCCGACATCCTCGTCATCACGAAAACCGATCTGCTCCCCCACGTGCGGTTCGACGTTTCGCGGGTTCGCCGCGCCGCGCGCGCCGCCAACCCCGAAGTCGAGATCTTCGAGACGTCCGCGGTCACGGGGGAGGGGCTCCCCGCGCTCCTCGACCGGTTCGAGTCGCTCGGAGCGGCGAAATGCACGAGCTCGGCGTCGCCAACGAGATCCTGAACATCGCGCTTTCGGAGTCCGACCGCCACGCCGCGAAGAAAGTGGTGTCGATCCGGCTTCGCGTCGGGGTGCTGCGCGCCATCGAGCCGGGGAACCTCTCCTTCCTCTTCGGTCACGTCGCCCGCGGCACCCCGGCCGACGGGGCGGTCCTCGAGATCGACGAGGAGCCGGTCCGCGTGGACTGCCCCTCTTGCGGCGTATCCGATGCCCGTTCCATCCCCTGGGAATGCCCGACGTGCGGCGGCGCCGGCATATCCGCCACGGGCGGGGAGTCCCTCGAAATCGTCTCTCTCGAACTGGACGCGTAGCGCATCCGCAGCCGGCCCTCTGGCGGTATCGAGAACATTTAGCGGTTTCTCGCCGGTACATAAAACAATCCGAATTCGCTTGTAACGTATTGAATCACCGGGCGGATATTCTTCTTGACAGAAATAGAACCGTTTTTTAAAAATAATGGAAGCATTCCAAATGTTACCGGTGCAGGAGGCGCAGATGCTCACGAGGCGGGGGGAAGGTCTCAGTCGGCGCGAATTCGTCCGGATCGCGGGAACGACCCTGGCGGCGCTGGGGTTTTCCGGCGCGCTCACGCCGAAGCTGGCCCGCGCCCTGGAAAATGCGGCGGCCGGGAGGCCCAAGGTCGTCTGGCTCCACTTCGCAAGCGACACGGGGTGCACGGAGTCGCTCATCAAGTCGGACCACCCGAACACGGCGGAGCTGGTGCTCGACATATTGAGCGTCGACTACCACGAGTCGATCATGGCCGCGGCGGGAAAGCAGGCCGACGAGGTGCTGGCGAAGGCGGTGGCGGGGAAGGATTACATCTGCGTCGTCGAGGGCGGGATCCCCACCGTTCCCGGTCACGGGATGATCGGCGGGCGCGAGATGCTCGACATCGCGAAAGAGGTGTGCGGCAACGCGAAGGCGGTGGTCGCCATCGGGTCGTGCGCGGTCGACGGCGGCGTCCCGGCGGCCAAGCCGAACCCTTCGAAGATCCTGGGCGTCGACCAGGCCCTCAACATGAAGGGAAAGGTCGTGAACCTTCCGTGCTGCCCGGTGAACCCGGAGTGGCTGATCGGAACGGTGGTCTACGTACTGACCATCGGCAAGGTCCCCGAGCTCGACGACAAGGGCCGCCCGAAGATGTTCTACGGCCGGAAGATCCACGACAACTGCCCGCGCCGGACCCACTTCGACGGCGGTCGTTTCGTGGAACAGTTCGGCTCGAAGGAGGAGGCCGCAGGGTACTGCCTCTACAAGATGGGGTGCAAGGGGCCCGAGGCGTGGTCGGAGTGCCCGAAGACGCGCTGGAACTCCAAGGAGTCGTGGTGCATCGAGATCGGCTCCCCGTGCCTGGGGTGCTCCGAGAACCAGTGGACCGACAACTTCGCCCCGTTCTACGAGAAGCTCGCCAACGTCGCCCTGCCGTACGGCGACATGACCGCGGACAAGGTCGGCGTCGGCATCGCGGTCGCGACCGGCGCGGCAATCGCGGGGCACGCGGTCCTCAAGGCCGCCCGCGGGAAGTCCGGCGACGCGGCGAAGAAGGAATAGGCCGCGCCTCCAACGGTTCTTATAAGGAAAAGGACGAGAGGGAGATCCCATGGCAAAGCGAGTCGTGATCGATCCCATCCCCCGCATCGAGGGGCACCTCCGCATCGAGGTGGAGGTGGAGAACGGCAAGGTCAAGGACGCCTGGAGCTCCGGGACGCTGTTCCGCGGCTTCGAGATCATCCTGCAGGGGCGCGACCCGAGGGACGCCTGGTTCATCACCCAGCGGATCTGCGGCGTATGCCCCGTATCCCACGGGCACACGAGCACGCTGGGGCTGGAGGACGCGTTCAAGGTGAAGCCGCCCGACAACGCGCGGATCATCCGGAACCTGATCGAGGGCGGGCAGTTCGTCCACTCCCACATCCTCTGGTTCTACCACCTGAACGCGCTGGACTACGTCGACGTCGTCTCCGCCCTCCAGGCGAAGCCGAAGGAGAAGTCGCTCCAGGACGTGCAGGGGAGGGTGAAGAAGTTCGTGGAGAGCGGGCAGCTCGGGCCGTTCGCCAACGGCTACTGGGGGCACCCCGAATACAAGCTGCCGCCGGACCTGAACCTCCTCGCGGTCGCCCACTACCTCGAGGCGCTGGAGATGCAGAAGGAGGCGTCGGCGGTCGTGGCGCAGCTCGGCGGGAAGATGCCGATGCACATGAGCACGCCCCCGGGCGGTACGACGTTCGTCCCCACCGTCGAGGTGATGGACAACGTCATCTGGCGGCTGAAGAAGATCCAGCACTGGGTGGATACGGTCTTCCTCCCCGACGTGCTGGCGATCGCCCCGTACTACATCAAGTACGCCGGGATCGGCAAGGGCGTGGGGAACTACCTGTCGTGGGGCGTCTTCGAGGACGCCTCCTTCGATCCGAAGAAGCGGGTCCTGCCGCGCGGCGCGATCTTCGGCGGGAAGCTCGCGGCCGTCGACGTCGACGGCAAGGAAGTGAAGGAGTACGTCGACCACTCCTGGTTCACGCCGGAGTGCGGGAACCGTGCCCCGATGGACGGGAAGACGGAGCCGAAGTTCACGAAGATGGGGGACACGAAATATTCGTGGCTGAAGGCCCCGCGGATCAAGGACCAGCCGATGGAGGTGGGGGCCCTCTCCCGCGTGCTGGTCGCCTACGTCTCGGGGAACGCGAAGGTGAAGTCGATGGTGGACGGCACGCTCAAGGCGCTCGGGCAGGCGGGGCACCCGGAGGTGCTGCTGTCGGTGCTGGGCCGGATCGCCGCGCGGGTCCTCGAGACCAAGCTGGTGATCGACGGCATGATCGACTGGACCGGGGAGCTCTTGGGGAACCTGAAGGCGGGAAAGACGCAGACGTACGCGCTGA
>JACRNP010000046.1 GCA_016234845.1 Deltaproteobacteria bacterium
CAGTAGCTCTTCAGCGTGTACCGGGACGTGACCGCCAGCTCCCCGACCTCGCCGCGCGGCAGCGGCTCCCCCGATTCCGGGTCGACGATGACGCATTTGCGGGACCGCAGCGGCTTCCCGACGGTCTTTGGGGAAGGCCTCTTCCCGAGCGGGCTGTACGACACGTGCCCGACCTCGGTCGACCCGTACACCTGGTGGATGGGGACGCCGCACAGCGCCTCCCAGCTCTTCAGGACCTCCGCCGGGAGCACGTCTCCGCCGCAGTAGCAGTACCGCAGGGTGGACAGGTCGTATTCGCAGATCCGGTCGTTCTCCAGCAGGATGCGGTAGAGGGCCGGCACGCCCAGCATCCACGAGACCCGGTGCCTCCCGATCGCCTCGAGGATCGCGTCGGGCTCCGGGATCGGCATGAGGACGAGCGTGTTCCCCTTGTTGAACGCCGCGGCGAGCGCGAACCCCTTCGCCATGATGTGGAAGATGGGGGTGACCATGAGGATCGAGCTCTCCCCCTCCAGCAGGTAGTCGCGGAACACGTCCTCCGAGATGTCCTTCACGTACGACACCTCGCCGGCGTGGTTCCCGGCGACTCCCTTCGGGAACCCGGTCGTGCCGCCGGTGTACTTGATGTAGGCCAGGTCGTTCGTCGGGTCGATGTCGATCCCCGGGAGGTGCGGCCGCCCCCTGCGGAGGACCTCCCGGAACGAGCGGATCTCCCCGCCCCGCTCCACGTGTCCCGCAGGGACCTTGTCGAACAGGTGCGCGACGGCGCGCTTCCAGGGCGCCACCAGGTCCAGGAGCCCGGTGACGACGACCCGCTTCACGTCGGTCTTCCCGAGGATCTCCCGGACGTACATGAAGTTGGTGTCGAGGCAGACGATCGTCCCGACCTCGGCGTCGTTGACGATGTACTCCAGCTCGTGGGAGGTGTAGATGGGGGAGACCGGCACGACGACCGCGCCGATCCGGTTGATCGCGAAGTTCGCGATCACCCACTGCGGGCAGTTCCGCAGGTACAGCAGGACCCGGTCGTGGTTCCGTACCCCGATCTCGAGGAGGCCGGAGGCGAACCGGTCCACGAGGCGCCCGAGCGCCGCGTAGCTGTACCGCTGCCCGAGGTAGACGATCGCCGTCCGGTCGGGGAACCTCCGGCGCGACTCCTCGAACCCGGCGAACGTCGTCCCCGCGTAGTAGCCGTCCATCCGCCGTCAGATCCCGAAGTAGGCGGACTTCACGTCCGGGTTGTCCATCAGCTCTTCCTTCGTCCCTTCCATGATGGCGGATCCGTTCTCGATGATGTACCCCCGGTCGATCACCGGGATGACCGGCCGCGCGTACTGCTCGGCGATGACGACGGTGATCCCGCCCGCCGCCCGGATCTCCCGGACCGCGTCGATCACGATCTTCTGGTAGGCGGGGCTCAACCCCAGGAGCGGCTCGTCGAGGAGCAGGAGCTTCGGCCTCGCCATGAGCGCCCGCCCGATCGCCAGCATCTGCTGCTCCCCGCCGGAGAGGAATCCGCCCGGGCGGTGGATGTGGTCCTTGAGGCGCGGAAAGAGGGCGAAGACCCGCTCGATGTCCCGTTTCCGTTCGCTTCGCGGGGCGAGGTACGATCCGATCCGCAGGTTCTCGATGACCGAGCTCTCCCCGAAGATCCGGCGCCGCTCCGGGCAGAGGATGACGCCGCGGGCGGCCCGCTCGTGCGCCGGCAGCGACGTCACGTCCTCCCCGTCCACCGTGACGCTCCCGAAGAGGGAGATGTTCTCCCCGCCCCGCATCCGCTCCTTCTTCCGGACGTCCAGGAGGATCCCGGAGAGGGCGTACATGAGCGTGCTCTTCCCCGCGCTGTTCGAGCCGAAGACCCCCACGACCGAATCCTTCGCCGCCCGCAGGCCCACGTTGTTCAGGGCCAGCGTGTTCTCGTAATACACCATCAGCCCGGACGCGGAAAGCATCGCTACTCCAGCTCGACCCCGAGGTACGCCTCCCTCACCCGGCGGTCCCCGATGACGTCCTTGTAGTGCCCCTCGGCGATCTTCTCCCCGAACTGAAGCGCCATGACCCGGTCGGCCACCCGGAACAGCTCCCGCAGCCGGTGCTCGACCATGATGAGCGTGATCCCCTCCATCTTCAGCTTCTCGATCAGCGGCAGCATGCTCGCGATCTCGCTCGCGCTCAAGCCCGAGAACACCTCGTCGCAGAAGATCACCTCCGGGCGCAGGGCGAGGCAGCGGGCGAGCTCCAGCCGCTTCAGGTAGCCGGTCGGAAGGGCGGAGGCGAGCTTGTAGGGGACCCGGGAGTCGCGCTCGAAGCCGATCTCCTCCAGGATGTCCACCGCGACCGTCGCCCGGTCCCCGTGCTTCCCCCCGCCGCGCCACCCCCCTTCCTTCCGCGCGCGCGGCGACCAGAGCGGGATCACGAGGTTCCGGTACGCCGGCAGCGAGTAGAAGGGGCGCATGACCTGGAACGTCCGCGCGATCCCCGCCCGCGCGACCTTGTGCGCGGGCCACCGGGTGATCTCCCTCTGCCGGAAGAACACCTTCCCCTCGTCCGGGCGGACGAACCCGGTGATGCAGTTGATGAGGGTGGTCTTCCCCGATCCGTTCGGCCCGATGATCCCGAAGATCTCCCCCTGCTTCACGGAGAAGCTCACCGAGGAGAGAGCCGTCAGCCCCCCGAACGTCTTGCCGAGCCCATCCGTGGAGAGGATGCTCATACCTCGACCCACCGCTCGAACTGCTCGTATTTCCGGGTGCAGTACGTCATGATCCCCTCGCTCCGGAACACGATGAAGCCGACCAGGACGGCGCAGTAGATGACGATGCGGAACGTCCCGAACACCCGGAGGAACTCGGACAGCGGCACGAGGATGAGGCAGCCGACGACCGCTCCGAAGAGCCCCCCGCCCCCCCCGATCGTGACCGCGGCGATCGGAATGATCGAGAAGTCCAGCGCGAAGAGGGAGAGCCCCGCCCACATGTAGATGTGCGCCAGGTACGCGCCGCCGAAGCAGCCGACGAGGGAGGCGATGAAGACCGCCAGCGCCTTGATCCGCGTCACGTCGATCCCAGACGCCCGCACCGACTGGTCGTTGTCCTTCACCGCGTGCATCACCAGCCCGATGTCCTCGGCGAGGAGCCGCCGGAGCCCGAACAGGACCGCCAGCAGGACGGCGATGATCGCGTAGTTCTCCACGTGCGGGCTCGGGAAGCTGTCCAGTCCCGTGATCCCGTTCGTCCCGCCGAGGACGTCGAACGCCTCGATCAGCCGGGTGAAGAGCAGCGGGTACATCAGCGTGACGATGGCGAAGTACACCCCGCGCAGGGAGAGGCACGGCAGGATCATCGCCGTCGACACCGCCGCCCCGGCGACGGCGGCGGCCGGGATCGACAGGTAGACGGGCAGGTGCAGGTGCACGTTGAAGATGGCCGCGAAGTAGCCGCCCAGGCCGATGAACATCGAGCCGCCGAGGCAGACGAGGCCGACGCGGTTGGCCAGGAAGTCGAACGAGATCGCCAGCAGCCCGTAGACGCACAGGATGTTCACCACCCGCTTCCAGTAGGGGGCCGCCTCGAGCGCGAGCGGGAGGAGGAGCATCCCCGCGATCAGGACGACGCGCGGACCGGCCAGGTACGCCATCTCCCGGAGGGACGAGACGGCGTAGATCCCGTCGCTGCGGACCTTGATCCCGCGGTCGATCCGCTCTTTCCTGCGCTGCGCTCCGTTCATACCCGGTCGTCCAGCTCCTTCTGCTTCCCGAAGATCCCGGAGGGGCGCACCAGCAGCGTGACGATGATCGCGAGCAGGGAGATCACCATCTGGTAGTGGGCGGAGAGGAACACCTCGGTCAGGACCTGCGCGAACCCGATGATGAGGGACGCCAGGATCGCGCCGCCGAAGCTCCCCAGCCCCCCGATGATGCTGACCGCGATGGAGTAGAGGAGGACGTTGTACCCGGTCTCCACGACGATGTTCCCGAGAGGGAGGATCAGCACCGCGGCGAAGGCGGAGAGCCCGGCGCCGACGGCGAAGGAGACCAGCGCCTTCCCGTCGGAGTCGATGCCGAGCATCATGGCGGCCCGCTCGTCCTGGGCGATCGCCTTGAGCGCGAGGCCGGTCTTCGTGTGCCTCACGAAGAGGTTCAACCCCGCGAACACCGCCGCGCCGAGGACGAGGACGAAGATCCGCTGGTAGTCCACGACGATCCCGCCGACATCGACCGTTCCGGCGAGGAAGGAGGGGAGGGTGAAGGTGGATCCCCGCAGCCCCCCCCACCGCAGCCCCTCGATGACGGCCAGCCCCACCGCGTAGGTCGCGATGATTTCCGAGATCTCCATCCCCCGGATCCGGAGGATGAACAGCCGGTAGATCAGCCCCCCGATGACGGCGGTCGCGGCGATCCCCACCGCGATGGCCGGGAGGTAGCCGAGGCCCAGGGCGTTGACGCCGAGCCACACGATGTACCCGGTCGTGACGTAGAGCGCCCCGTGCGCGAAGTTGGGCAGACGGCTGATGCTGTACACCAGCGTGAAGCCCAGCGCCATCAGCGAGAGCGTCGCGCTGTTGATGGCGCCGTAGACGAGAATGTCCACCGCTACATCACTTCATCCACGGGGGAAGGAGGATCTTCCCCTCCGCGGTTTTCGGCGGGAACACCTGGACCCGCCTCCCCTTCTGCCACTGGACGATCGAGGTCACCGCCCCCTGCTCGGGGTCGAGGGACGGGATGACCTGGTGGCTCTTCTTGTCGAACGCGATCCTCCCGTACACCCCCATGACGTTCACGTTCTCGAGCGCCGCGATGACGGCCCCGGACTCCACGGTCCCGGCCTTCTCGATCGCCTCCTTCAGCACGTAGACCGCCATGTAGCTCGAGGAGGTGCCGTACCCTTCCGGCTCCAGCCCCCACCGCTTCTTGTAGGCGTCGGCGAACTTCATCGTCCACGGGGTGATCTTCGCCGGCGCGTTCCCGCCGTTCACCAGGTTGACGATCAGGAACTCGCCCTTCCCCTCGGTCGCCTTCCAGAACCCGGGCTGCTCGGCGGCGTTCACGAATCCCATCGGAAGCGCCTTCATCTTCATCGAGCTCCACTGCTTGAGGAGGATCGAGCTCTCGGGCATGTCCATCCAGAGGAAGAGGATGTCCGCCTTCCGCTTCGAGGCGTCGGAGAGGCCGACGGAGTAGTCGGTGGTCCCGGTGGGGTAGATCTTCATGTCGACGACCTCCCACCCCTTGTCCGCCATCATCTTCTTCATCACTTCGCCGCCCTTGCGGGCGTGCTCGACGTCCTGGACCATGATGTAGACCTTGTTGAAGCCGTGCCCCTTCTTGACGTCGCCGAGCAGGGTGATGAACTCGTTGGCCATCACGCCGACGTGGCTCGAGATCCGGAAGCAGTATTTGTACTTGTCGTAATTGTCCGCGACCTTCTTGTGGTACGCGGGCGTCAGCACCCCGGTCGTCAGGATGCTCACCTTTTTGTATTTGTTCAGCAGGTCCATGGCGGCCAGCGCCGCCTCGGAGCGGACCGGCCCGCCGACGATGAAGTCCGCCTTCTTCTCGAGGATGAGCTTCTCGACGCCGAGCAGCGCCTCGCTGACGGGGACGCCGGGCTCCAGGTCCCGCGTGTCGATGACCTCCGCCTGGAAGGGGCGCTTGACGCTGCCCACCTTGACCCCGCCGGCCGCGTTGATCTCCTCGATGGCCAGCCGGATCCCGCGCTCCGCGTCCCATCCGTACAGGAAGGCGGTGGCGAGGGGGGCGCCGATGACGATCGGTTTTTCCGCCGCCGCCCCGACGCCGGGGAGAAACGCTACGAAGGCGAGCAGCAACAGGCACCATCCGGTACCACGAACGGTCTTTTTCATACGGGTTCTCCTTACGAAAGGGGTGTCAATGAAAATAAAACGGTTTCTCGAAATTGTCAATGCGGGGGACCGGTTCGTCCCGCAACCGGAGAGGGATCAACCGCTTGACAGTCATCGACGTATTGTGGCACTTGAATGCTTGAATACCGGGGGAACGGAACGTACGCGCCGATCGGGGGGAAAATGAGCGGAAATCCGGATTTTGAAGGTCGCGTCGCGGTGGTCACCGGCGGCGCGCGGGGGATCGGGCTGGCCATCACCCGGGCGCTTGCCGATTGCGGCGCGTCCGTTCACGTGTTCGACGTCGCGAAGGGGGAAGGGAGCGGCACCTGCCCGTACCGGTTCCACCAGGTCGACATCTGCGATTCCGCCGCGGTGGCCGCCGCCGTGGCGCAACTCCCCGACGGCGCCACGCTGCTGGTGAACAACGCCGGGATCACCCGGGACCGCACCCTGGTGAACATGACCGACGACGAATGGCGATCGGTCCTGTCGGTCAACCTGACCGGCGCCTTCCACATGGCGCGCGCGCTCGCCCCCGGGATGCGGAAGGCAGGGTACGGCCGGATCGTGAACATCACCTCCATCAACGGGATGCGCGGCAAGTTCGGGCAGGCGAACTACAGCGCCTCGAAGGCGGGACTGATCGGGCTGACCAAGGCGCTCGCGCGGGAGCTGGGGCCCAAGGGGGTGACGGTGAACGCGGTGGCGCCCGGAATGGTCATGACGGAGATGGCGGCCGCTGTCCCGCCGGAGGTGGTGGCGAAGGCGAAGGCGGAAAGCGTCCTCCCCTCGCTCGCCACGCCGGAGGACGTCGCCGCCGTCGTGCTCTTCCTCCTGTCCGACGCGGCCCGGATGGTCACCGGGGAGGTGATCCGGGTGGACGCGGGGCAGTACATCTGATGCGGATCGATTTCCACGTCCACATGGGGGTGTACGCCTTCCACAACCCGTCGGTGACGGAGTGGATGAAGCAGTCGCACCCGGTCGGGTACGAGGAGTACATCCGCAAATACGACGACCCGGGCGCGTTCGAGGAGCTGCTGGCCGCAGAAGGGGTCGATTACGCCTGCGTCCTCGCCGAGCTCAGCTCCGCCACGACCGGCCTGTGCACGAACGAGCAGGTACGCGACTTCTGCCGCGGAAGGAATCGGCTGATCCCGTTCTGCGACATCAGCCCCAACCGATACACCGACCTCGGGGAGGAGCTGCGGCGGAAGGTGGGGGACGAAGGTTTTCGCGGGGTCAAGATGCTTCCTTCGTACCAGCACTTCTACCCGAACGACGCGAGGATGTACCCGTTGTACGACGCGGCGCAGGAGCTCGGCGTCCCCGTCCTCGTCCACACCGGCTCCTCCGTCTTCCGGGGGACGCGGATGAAATACGCCGACCCGCTCCACCTGGACGACGTCGCGGTCGACTTCCCCGGCCTGAGCCTGGTGATGGCGCATGCGGGGCGGGGTTTCTGGTACGACCGGGCGTTCTTCCTGGCCAAGCTCCACAAGAACGTGTACCTCGAACTGTCCGGCCTCCCCCCCGGGAAGTTGATGACCTACTTCCCGGAGCTCGACCGGCTCACGGACAAGGCGATCTTCGGGAGCGACTGGCCGGGGATGCCCCACATCCGCCGGAACATGGACGCGATCGCGGGGCTCCCGCTGCCGGCGGAGGGGGTGGAACGGATTCTCGGGGGGAATGCGGCGCGGCTGCTGCGTATCTGAGCGCGGCGCGTCCGGGACTCCCGCCTGGGTTGCGTCGCCTCGGAGGGCGGGGCTCCGTTCGTGGCTCGCCGTGCGATGAACCTGCACGGCTGCGCTTTACCTCACTTCGCCCCCCCTCCTGCGGCGACTCCGCCGGACCCTCCGGCCGCCGCGGTTTCCTCCCGCTGTCGGGTGCTCTTCAGCGCCGTCTCCAGCGTGATGGTGTCCAGGACCGCCTTGGTGAGCTCGTCGATCTCGTGGGTGATGGTCTGGAGCTCCGCGACGATCGGGTCGCCCGCACGCCGGAGGCGGCCCGGCACGTCGAGCTCCGATTCCAGCGTCTCGAAGAGCTGGATCACGTCCAGCAGCGTCGTCCGCCCGACGTTCCCCGCGAACCGGTACCCCCCGCCGACCCCCCGCACCGCCTGCACCAGTCCCGCGTGCACCAGGTTCCGCATCACCTTGGCGAGGTGGTGCGTGGAGATCCCGTACTTTTCGGCGATGTCCGTGGTGGAGAGCTGCCGGCCGGAGTCCCTGGCCAGCTCGAGGAGTGCGAAGAGGGCGTAGAGGCTCCCCTTGTTCAGCTTCAACCGATCTCCTTTTCCAGCTCGATGTACCGGCCGGAGCGAAGCCCCTGGCTGCGGAAAAACGACAATGTGATCTTGTTGCTGCGGTCCACCATGGTCCGGACGGTGGAGACGTTCGCCTGCGAAAGCCGCCGGCAGATCTCCTCGAACATCCGCTTGGCGATCCCCGCCCCGCGGGC
>JACRNP010000047.1 GCA_016234845.1 Deltaproteobacteria bacterium
CATTCCGCACTTGGGGAACTTCTTCATCATCGCCGCCGGGTGTTTGCTCCCGTGGCACTGCTGGCACTCGGGGACCGCCTTGTGCCGGTTCTCGTGGCACTTCACGCACGCCACGCTCTTGTGTTTCGTCTCGGTGGCGGACAAAAGCGCCAGCGCCTGCTTGTGGCACGCGCCGCAATCCTTGTTCGGGACGTCCGCCCCGTATGCCACCGCCTTCGGGCGGTGCGCCTTGTGGCACTTCTTGCAGTCTCCCTGCGCCATGTCGGCCGAGTGCGGCCGGTGGCACTTCACGCAATCCGGCACCTTCCGGTGGACGTCGTGGCAATTCGTGCAGAACTGTCCGGAATGCCGGCTCGGGTTCTCCTTCAGCTGCCTGGACTGGTCGGTGTGGCAGGTGAGGCACGGCTCCGTGGTCTTCGGGGCGAGGACCAGGCTCTGCACCGGCTTGTGCGGGTTCCTGTGGCACTCGAGGCAGCTCTTCAGGCCGTAGTGCGGTTTCCCCTCGTGGCACTGGGCGCATTTGGGGATGTTGCTCTTCGAGGCGGGCCGGTGCCCCGCGTGGCAATCGAGGCAGGTGACGTCGGACTTGTGCTTTCCTCCGCCTTCCGCCACGTCCGCCGGCGGCGCCTCGTGGCACTTGACGCAGTCCTCGGGCAAAAGCGCGGCCCTGGCCGCCGCGTCCGGCGCGCACACCGCGAAACCGCCGGCCGCGAGGATCGCCAGCACGATGATCCACATTCCCCTCGACGCTCTCATCCTTCCTCCTCGATGCGGGTATGGTGTTCCGTACCTTGCGATCCGCTCACTTCCCCTTCAGGAACTGCTCCATGAAGCCGGCAAGCGTGTCGACCCACTCGTAGGACACGGCGTTGTACTCGGAGACCCGGATGCCGCCCACTGAACGGTGGCCTTTGAGCCCCACCATCCCGAGCTTTTTCGCCTCGGCGATGAACTGCTCCTCGAGCTCGGGGGTAGGAAGCCGGAAGACCACGTTCATGACGGACCGGCTCTGCAACTCGACCGGCGACCGGTAGAACTGCGCGTTCCGGTCGATGACACCGTAGAGCCTGGCCGCCTTCTTCCGGTTCGCCGCCTCGACCGCCGCGAGGCCGCCCTGTCCCTTGAGCCAGGAGAGGACATTGCGGACCATGTAGACGCCGAAGGTCGGGGGGGTGTTGTAGAGCGACTTGTTCTCGGCGTGCGTCCGGAACTGGAAGATCTTCGGGATGTCCTTCCTCCCCTTCTCCACCAGCTCCTTCGACACGATCACCATCACGACGCCCGACGGGCCGATGTTCTTCTGGGCCCCGGCGTACACCAACCCGAACTTCGTCACGTCGAACGGCCTCCAGAGGAAGTCGCTGGACATGTCGGCGACCAGGGGGACCGCCCCGGTGTCGGGAAACGCGCGGGAGCCGTCCACGTTGAACTCCACCCCGTGGATGGTTTCATTGGACGTGAGGTGCAGGTACGCCGCTCCGGGGTCGACCTGCACCTCGGAGGGCGCGGGAACGCGGGTGTACTTCTTCTCCTTGCCTTCCCCCACGCCGATGCTCTGGACGGACACGGAGGCGCCGAACATCGCCGCGACCGCCTTCGCCTCGCCCAGCGCCTTCTCCCCCCATGCTCCCGTGACGAGGTACTGGACTCCCTTCCCCTTGTCGAGGAGGTTCATCGGGATCTGGGCGAACAGCGTGGTGGCGCCGCCCTGGAGCAGCAGCACCTCGTAGCTCGACGGGACGCCGAGGAGCTCCCGGACCAGGGCGATCGCCTCGTCGTGGACCGCTTCGTACTCCTTCCCGCGGTGGCTGTGCTCCATCACCGACATGCCGCTGCCGGCGAAGTCGAGGAACTCATCGCGCGCGCGCGTGAGCGCGGGGAGGGGAAGTGCTGCGGGTCCGGCGTTGAAATTGATCTTTCGGCTCATGGGTGTCCTCGCCCGGGCGCGGAGGGGTATTCCGCGGTTCGCGCCCCGTCGCCGGCCGCGGGCCGGTCTGGCAGGAAACGCCCCATTTTTGCAATGTCGGGGCGGACCGTCAAGATGTAACCGGAATCGCGGCGCTACAGGGTTGCTTTTTTCCTTCGATCGAATATCTTAGGTACAATCACCGACGCATGCGGGAAGGGGAGGAATCCTTGGAACCCAGCAAGATCGTCGTTCGGTACGCGAGCGGCCGGATTCTCAAGGGGTACACGCAGAACTTCTTCCCGAACAAGCCGGTCTTCCACATCCTTCCGCTCGATCCCGCCCAGTCGAAGGAACCGATCGAGATCGTGATCAACGAGCTGAAGGCGGTGTTCTTCGTCCGCGATTTCGCGGGGGACAAGAGCTACAAGGAGAAGAAACAGCTCTTTCCCGGGGTCAAGCCCCAGGGCCGCCTGATCGAGGCGACCTTCAAGGACGGGGAGGTGATCGTCGGATCCACGACCGGATACGATCCGAAGCGGTCCGGATTCTTCCTGTTCCCGATCGACCCGGGATGGAACAACCTCAAGGTCTACATCGTGTCGGCGGCGGTCCGGAACGTCCGTTACCTGTAGCCCTCCCGCAAAAATCTGTATGCAGTATACACTTGACCCGGTTTTCTGTGGTATAGTCCGCTGAACTGATTTCCGGTTGAACCCACTTCACATCCCCAAGGAGGCGGAAATGGCCAGGAAGAAGATCGCGATCATCGGCGGCGGTCAGATCGGCGGCGTGCTCGCCCAGCTGTGCGCGCTGCGGGAGCTCGGCGACGTGGTGCTGTTCGACATCGTCGAGGGGATGCCCCAGGGCAAATGCCTGGACATCGCGGAAGCGTCTCCCGTCGACGGGTTCGACATCTCCCTCAAGGGAACGAACAAGTACGACGACATCGCCGGCGCCGACATCGTCATCGTGACCGCCGGTCTTCCCCGGAAGCCCGGGATGAGCCGCGACGACCTGATCGAGGTCAACTCGAAGATCATGTCCCAGGTGGCGGAAGGGGTGAAGAAATTCGCCCCGAACTCCTTCGGGATCATCATCTCGAACCCGCTGGACGCGATGGTCACGCTGTTCCAGAGGATCACCGGCTTCCCGTACGCGCGCGTGATCGGCCAGGCCGGGGTGCTCGACTCCGCCCGGTTCGCCGCCTTCATCGCCTGGGAGCTGGGGGTTTCGGTCCGCGACGTGACCGCCATGACCCTCGGCGGCCACGGAGACGACATGGTCCCCCTGATCCGCTACGCCAGCGTGAACGGGATCCCCGTCATGGAACTGCTCGAGAAGAAGTACGGCAACGCCGCCAAGGCGAAGGAAGTGATGGACGCCATGGTGAAGCGGACCCGGGGCGCGGGCGGCGAGGTGGTCGCGCTCCTCAAGACCGGCTCCGCCTTCTACTACCCCGCTGCCTCCGTCATCGCCATGGCCGAGTCGATCCTCAAGGACCAGAAGCGCGTCCTCCCCTCCTGCGTCTACCTGAACGGCGAGTTCGGCG
>JACRNP010000048.1 GCA_016234845.1 Deltaproteobacteria bacterium
ACGCCCGGCGCGAGCGTGACGGTCGGCATCAGGCGGCCTCGAACTCTTCCTTCCCGGCGCCGCAGAGCGGGCAGACCCAGTCGTCCGGGATCGATTCGAACGGGGTGCCGGGCGGGACGCCGTTATCGGGGTCGCCGACGGCGGGATCGTACACGTAGCTGCAGACGATGCATCTCCATTTCGTCATCGGGAGCTCCATTGGCGACGTCATCCTATCTCGACGAACTGATCGGAGGGGGCCCCGCAGATCGGGCAGAAGTCCGGCGGCTTGTCCCCGACGTGGATGTAACCGCACACCCGGCATTTCCACTTTTTCATCGAAGGGCTCCTATGGGATGATGCCTACTTTATACCACACCTGCCGGAAGGAGAAGGCGTGGCGGGGGCGGAGGGGAACATCGCGGAGACGCCGTTCGTCGCGGCGGACGTCGAGACGACCGGCCTGTCGGCCGCGGACGGCCACCGGATCTGCGAGATCGCGCTGCTCCGCTTCCTGCGGGGAACGGTCATCGACTCCTTCGTGTCGCTCGTCAATCCGCTTCGTCCGATCGACCCGGGGGCGTCCGCGGTCAACGGGATCACCGACCCGATGGTCGCGGGTGCGCCGCCCTTCGCCGACCTGTTCCCCCGGATCCTCTCGTTCGTGGGCGACGATCCGCTGGTGTTCCACAACGCCCCGTTCGACCTTTCGTTCCTTCGGGCCGAGGCGCGGATGGCCGGCGGAGCGTGGCCGGACAACCGGGTGATCGACACGTTGGCCCTCGCCCGCCGCACCGGACGGTTCCGGTCCAACTCCCTGTCCTTCATCTGCGGAGAACTCGGGATCGGGTGTTCCTTCCATCGGGCGGAGGCGGACGCGTGGGCGGCGGGAAAATTGCTGCTTCGTCTATTGCGGGGGGCCGGATAGAGAGAAACATTTCCATTTTATCGGTAAAATATTCCTTATTATATTTATTCAATTCTACGTGAAAAAAATAAAACACGGTGCTGCAGAATATGTGTTTGAAACTATTTAGCAATTATTATCACCGTACACGAATCTCTCGGCATGCGGTTTGCTGTTTTATTGCTCCCTGTAAATATTCGGATTAGCACGTTGCCCGGCCCGCCCAGTTCCGGGCAACAAACAAGGGGGGGGAAGATGTCGATCGCGATCAAATTTTCGGGGAGGGTGCGGTGAAAAAAACAACAGGGTTGCTGTTCCTTGTGCTGGTGGCGACGCTTTTCCCGTTGAATGTCTTCGCCACCGGGGGAGCGATCATCAGCAACGGGACCATCCAGATGGGGGTGCACGACGAAGGACACCTCAACGTCCCCTACCCGGGTGATCCGCTCGGGATCGGCGCCATGGGACTTCGCTACGTCCCGACGGGCGCCGCTTCAACGGAACCGGGTTGCCTCTGCGAGGGGTGGGGGGTGGGAGACAACCTGACCGGCAGATTCGGTTTCGCCAACGAGTCCGTCGGAGGGATCGTCAACATCGTAAAGGAGTCGTTCGACAACACCGCGTCGACCGCGACGTGCGTGGTGCGGATCGTCGTCGGAACCGACAACCTCTACCGGGTCACGCACACCTACTCCCCGAGCCCGGTGACGAGCAATCTGTACCAGGTCGACGTCACCATCGCAAACATCAGCGACAACACCGTCGAGCTCCTCTACCGGCGGGTCATGGACTGGGACATCTACCCGACCGCGTTCAGCGAATACGTGACCATATCCCACTACTCCGTCGGGAACCTGTTCCGGACCGACACGAACGGCTTCAATTCCGGGAATCCGTTCTCGTTTTCATCCTATCGGCCCGGCCCCGTGACCGACGCCGGCCCAAGCGACCACGGCGCCCTGTTCGATTTCAACTTCGGCTTGCTGGCGGCGGGCGCAACGAAGTCGTTCACGACCTTCTACGGAGCGGCGGGCACCCAGGCCGAGGCCTTGGCGGCCCTCATAGCCGTGGGGGGGGAGATCTACTCCTTCGGACAGCCCAGCACCGCCGACGGTCCGACGCTCGGCACCCCGAACACGTTCATCTTCGCCTTCAAGGGCGTCGGGGGAACGGCGTTGGGCAGCGCCAACACGATCGAGGACAACGGCATGGGGCACGGCCTGATCTGCGGCCGGATCGTCTCCGGCGGCGGGAGCGGCGGCCCCGGGGAAAGCGGCGGGCTCCTCGCCCTGACGCTTGCGCTCCTCCTGGCCCCCGTGGGGCTGCTGAAGCTACTGCACGGAAGGAGACGCGGGCTTTTTAACAAGGCCGGGCTGATCGCGCTGGCGGTTGCTGCGGTCTTCCTGGCCGCGACCTCCGCGCAGGCCGCGCACCTGCTCGCCCCCAAGGCGCAGCGGTTCCACCCCACCACCGACGGGCTGGGCGCCCTGACCGTGGATTCCGACGAGACGATCGGCAAGGACAAGCTCGCCTTGGGCTTCTGGCTCCACTTCGCCAAGAAACCGCTGAACTACGGCGACATCCAGCTGTTGAAGGTCGAGCAGACCGCCGTCGACAAGCTGTACACCGCGGAACTCACCGCGGCGTACGGCCTGACGAACAACTTCGAGCTGGGAATCGACATCCCGTTCCTCCGCGCCACCGACAGCCTGAACGTCAACTCCGGACGGTATGGGTCCAACTCCAATATCGGGGACATCCGGGCCAACGGAAAGTACCGGCTGATCGAGGGGCAGGGGTACGGGTTCGCGGTCGTGCCGTTCATCAACTTCCCCACCGGCAACAACAACTTCCTGCTTTCCGAGCGGAAGCTGGGGCTGGGGGTCAAGGCCGCCGGGCACTACGACGTCTCCGGCCCCGTGACGCTCTACGCCAACGCCGGACTGGAGCAGGTGGGAGACATCGCGAAAACCCGCAACGATCCGGGGTACTACACGCCGTGGATCCAGTACGGCGTGGGAGGCGTGTACCGCCTGCCGGGAGCCCGCAAGGACCAGATCGTCGCCGAGATCAACGGCGAGACCCCGATGGCGTATCCGTACCAGAACACGGTCACCTCCCCGTTCGAGGTGCTCGGCGCGTACCGCAGGGAGCTGAACCCCGGATTCACGTTGACCGCCGGCGCGGGCGCCGGGGTCAACAAGGGGATGGGAGCCCCGACGTACAGGCTGTTCCTCGGGGTCTCCCGGGTGTTCGACTTCGCGAAGGCTCCCCCGGCGCCGGTCCCCGCTCCTCCTCCGCCGCCTCCGCCGCCCCCGCCCAAGCCGGAACCGGCAGTGGCGCCTCCGCCTCCTCCGCCGCCTCCGCCGCCCCCGCCGCCGCCCCCGCCGCCGCCGCCGGCTCCCAAGCCGGAACCGGTGGTGACGCCGCCTCCGCCTCCTCCGCCGCCGGCCCCCAAGCCGGTCAAGGAGGTCATCCGTCTCCAGGTGCAGTTCGACACGGCAAAGGCCGACATCAAGCCGGTCTACGACGCCGATCTCGCGCGGGTCGCCGACTACCTGAAGAAGTATCCCGAGACCACGGTCACCATCGAGGGGAACACCGACAACGTCGGAGGGAAGAAGTACAACCAGAAGCTCTCCGAGCGCCGCGCCGAGAGCGTGAGGAAGTATCTCGTGGAGAAGCTCGGCGTCGACGCCTCGAAGATCTCCTCGGTCGGCTACGGGATGGACAAGCCGGTCGCGGACAACAAGACCCCCGAGGGACGGCAGCAGAACCGCCGGGTCGACGCGGTCTTCCGGTAGAAACGAAACCGCCCGGGCGAAACGCCCCGGGCGACGTTGCCGCATCCCGGCCGGGAGGGAAACCTCCCGGCCGTTTTACTATTTCCTCCGCGCCACCTTCCGCTTCTGCGTTACCTTCGCATCCCCCACCGTCCTCCGGTACGCCGACGCCATCGCGGAGAGCAGCTCTCCCCGCCGGTCGTACAGCCGCCTTCGCGGTCGATTCCCGGCGCGGTCGAACGCGTAGGCGCACAGCAGCGGCAGCGCCACGGTGGAGTCGATGTAGCACACCACCGTGTCCGGAAGCCGGTCCGGGTCGACCTTCCCCCACGAGACCGCCTCCGAGGGCGTCGCGCCGGAGAGCCCTCCCGTGTCGGGGCGGGCGTCGGTGACCTGCAGGAAGTAGTCGTGTCCCTTCTCGGCCAGCCCGAGGACCTCCTGGATCTGCGGCTCGGTCTGCAGCATGAAGTTCTTCGGCGACCCGCCCCCCAGGATCCAGACGGCGCTCTTGCCCCCGTTCCGCTTGGCGCCGTAGACGATCGCCGCGGTCTCGTTCACGTCCAGGGAGACGTCGAACCGGACACCGCGCCCGCCGAGGCGCATCGCGGCGACGTTCATTCCGATCGACGAGTCGCCGGGGGAGGAGGTGTAGACCGGCACCCCGTACCGCCACGCGGCCGCCAGCACGCTGACCTCGCCGAGCCCGAGGGCTTTTTCCCGCTCCGCCATGTACCGCCCGAGACGGAAGTGGAACTCGGCCGTCCCCATCTCCGCCTGGAATTCGGGCAGGTCGAGCACCCGGCGGAAGAACGCATCCGTGTCCAGGAGCACATCGTACGAGAAGAGGACATCGTAGATCCGGACGACCCCTTCGTCCCGCAAGGCACGGTCGTCGAGGAACGGCGACCCGGCGTGCATCGGGAGCCCGAGGCCGAAGTGCGCGTCGTGGTACAGGTTCGCGCCGGTGGACACGATCCAGTCGACGAATCCCGCCGACAGAAGCGGCACGAGGCAGGAGACGCCCAGACCCGCGGGAGTCAGCGCCCCCGTGATCGACATCCCCACGGTCACGTCCCGCCGCAGCATCCTCTCCGCCAGAAGCCGCGCCCCCTCCCGCAGCCTGCCCGCGTTGTACGCGAGGAACGTCCGGTCCACCAGGTCCGCGGCCCGCATCCTCTTCCCCACGTGGGGCGGAAGGATGCGCGCTCCCGCCAGATATCCCGACTTCTTTCCCATCCCGTTCACCCTTCCCGTGATGATCCTACTCCGCCTTCTCCAGCGTCGACTTCCCGGCAACCTCCTCGACCAGCTTCGAGCCGCCGAACGCCCACTCCGCGGTGTACGTGAGCCGATTGGAGGACGACACCTCCCGGCCGGAGAGCGCGTCCACGGAGGAGCGGAACCGCCCATTCATCTCCCCGGAACCGGAGAACTCCGCGGTGGGCTTCACGCCGAACTCCGCCAGCCGGACCTCGAGATCCTCCCGGGAAGAGAGCGTCGTCCTCCCCTCGTACTTTCCCTCGACCGCCAGCAGGTGAAGGCCGCCGGCCGCGCTGAAGCCGGTGTATCGCATCGACCCCTCCACGGGAACCGGGGGCGCGCCGGCGCCGTGCCCGAGGAACGGCAGCACGACGTCCTTTCCGGTCGCCGTCTCTTCCTTCGAGACGGTCCTCCCCGCCACCCGCGTGAACGGCTTCACGTACATCTCCTCGATGGCGGCGAGGTACGCCGCCAGGCGGAACGTCTTTCCGACGATGTCCCCCGCCGGCCCTTCCTTCAAGCCCGCCATCCATTTCCCGTACGCGTCCCGCACCGCGGTGAAATCGGCTTTCCCCGCGGCGGTGTCCAGCGTGAACACGACCGGGTTCGGGGGGTTGAACTGCTTGTACGGGGCGGTGAGGAACTTCCCGTCCTGCAGGATCCGCGCGTCCGACTCGGAGATCTCGATCCGGGCGACGGTTCCCTCGACGGATACGACCTTCTGGACGGCGACCAGTTCCAGCCCGACCGATCGGGACTTCACGGTCGCCTTCCCGTCCGCCGTGACCAGCGTCCGCCGCGTTTCGCTCGTCGACAGGTACCGGCTCTTCCAGGAGTCGCCCGCCGCCAGCCGGAGCCGGACGTCGATATCCTTCGGGAGATCCGCCTTCCCCGTGGCCCCGGGGCCTCCGTGCATCCCGGGGGGAGCGGTCCCCGCCCCGCTGCCCGCGGCGCACCCCGCGAGGCAGGCGGCCGCCACGAGCAGGAACAGGAAGGCCATCGGATGGCGCGGGGAGCGGACGTTCGCATGGCGTCGCATGGGCACCTCCCGGAGAGTGGGAATCTTGCTGGCATTATATTCCATCGTCCGCGCAAGGTATAATTTCCCGGTGGGGGAATGGACGGTCGCCCCGCCCGGAGGCCCCTTGCGGAGCAGAACCTGCCGGTACGCGGCGCTTCTCGTCGCGATGATCTGCGTTCCCGCCGTCTGTTCCGCCGGCGACGTCACCGCCGCCGCCGAGGAGCCCGATCCGCGTTCGCTGCGCCGGCGCAACACCGCCGTCATCGGCGGAATCGTTCTCGGGGTCGGCGGCTACGGCGCGATGAACTGGTGGAACGAAGGGATGACGTCCTCCGCCTGGCCCCGGAGCGAGGGGTGGTTCGGGCAGGGAACGTACGCGGGCGGCTCCGACAAGCTCGGCCACGCCTACATCACCTACGGGGGAACGAGGCTCCTCGCCCGCGCGTTCGAGGGGCTCGGGAACGAAGCGGCGGACTCCCTGAAACTGGCGGGCCTCACCACCTTCGGCGTGATGACGGGGGTGGAGCTCGTGGACAGCTTCTCCTCGAAATGGCGCTTCAGCATCGAGGATACGGTGTTCAACGCGGCGGGGGTGGCGCTGGCCCTCGCCATGGAGAAGTATCCCTCCCTCGACGCGCTGGTCGACTTCCGGCTCCTCTATCGCCGATCCGGCGACGCCCGCCGCCTGGGGACGAACGACCCTCTCGGCGACTACTCGGGGCAGACGTACCTCCTGGCGTTCAAGCTGGACGGCGTCCCCCGGCTCCGGGACCTCCCCCTGGCCCGATACCTGGAGCTCCAGGCCGGTTACGGGACCCGCGGATACGAACTGAACGACGGCGTGAAGTCGGATCCCCACCGGCGGGTGTCGTACGGCGTCGCCGTGAACGTGTCCCGCCTCCTGGGCGACACCCTCTTCCGGGGCGGTCTCCGGGGAGGGCGGATCCAGGGCGCCGCGGACACCTTCCTGGAGTTCCTCCAGGTCCCGGGGACGACCGCGTTGCGCCATCACCGGCTCCCTTGAGCTATAATCGCGGCGTGACCAGCCACCGCTCCCCCGAGAAGGCGGAGATCGCGGCCATCCACGAGGTGGCCAAGATCCTGACCTCCACGTTGAACCTCGAACGCGCTCTGGGGACCGCCCTCCGGACTCTGCAGAGTTTCCTGGACTTCGACCGCGCCGCCATCTTCCGCCCCGACGAGGCCACCCGCGAGATCCGGATGATCGTCGCGGCCGGGTACACCGCGGAGCAGCGCGAACGGGCGAGGTACGTCTGGGGGGAGGGGATCGTCGGGAAGACGATGAAGACCGGCAGCCCCATCGCCATCCCCGACGTCCGCAAGGAGCCGTCGTTCCTCGACAAGACGCGCGCCCACGGGAAGGCGGACCGTCCTCTCTCGTACCTGTCCGTGCCCATCAAGATCGGCGAGGAAACGCTGGGCGTGCTATCCGCCGAGCGGATCGGGCGGACGGGCACCCAGGCGCTGGAGGGGGACGCGCGGACCCTGGCCGTCGTCGGCTGCCTCGTCGGCCAGGCGCTGAAGCTCCACAAGGCGATCGAACGGCTGCAGGAGGAGTTCCAGCGACAGCGGAAGGAGTTCGAGAAGACGATCCGGAAGACGTACCGGATCGAGAACATCGTCGGCCAGAGCAAGCGGATGCAGGAGGTGTTCGCCGCGGTGACCAGCGTCGCCTCTTCGCGTGCCACCGTGCTGCTGCGGGGGGAGAGCGGGACGGGGAAGGAGATGATCGCCCGGGCGATCCACCAGGGGGGGCCGCGCGCGGAGCGGCCCTTCGTCGCCGTGAACTGCGCCGCCCTGCCCGAGACGCTGTTGGAGTCCGAACTGTTCGGCCACAAGCGGGGGGCCTTCACCGGGGCGGTCGACGAGCGGAAGGGGAGGTTCGAGGAGGCGTCCGGCGGGACGATCTTCCTGGACGAGATCGGGGACATCCCGCTCCCCACCCAGGTGAAGCTGCTCCGGGTGCTGCAGGAGCGGAAATTCGAGCGGCTCGGAGAGAACCGGAGCGTGCCGGCGGACGTCCGCATCATCGCGGCGACGAACGCGGACCTGGAGAAGATGGTGGCGTCCGGTACGTTCCGGGAGGACCTGTACTACCGGCTGAACGTGATCCCCATCTTCCTTCCCCCGCTGCGGGACCGGCGGGAGGACGTCCTTCCGCTCACCGAGCATTTCCTCGAACGGTTCAACCGGGAGCACGGGAAGGGGGTTTCCTTCACCAAGGAGGCGCTCGACCTGCTCCTCGAATACCGGTGGACCGGGAACGTCCGGGAGCTCGAGAACCTCGTCGAGCGCGCGGTGGTGATGGCGAAGGACCCGACGGTCCGGGCGCAGGACCTCCCCCGCGCGATCCGGGTTTCCACCGGGATCCAGGCGACCGGGGCGTACGGACAGCCGTCCGCGCCGCCCGTGGCCGCCTCCTCCGCCGCCGAGGCCTATTCCCCCGTTCCGGCCCCCGAAGGGCGCTCCCGGGCCGATTACCTGAGGGAACTCGAGCGCGAGGAGCTGCGCCGCGCCCTGGAGAGCGCCGGATGGGTGATCGCGCGCGCGGCAAAGCTCCTCGGGTGGACGCCGCGCCAGGTGGCGTACAAGATGAAGAAAGGGGGCCTCTCCTCCCCCTGGAAGCGGTGACCTGCCGGGGCCGCCTCCGACCCGCAAGGTAGAATAAACGACATAATTGTCGCGCCCGCCCGGGCGCCCGTCGCCCACCCCGGCGCCCGCTCGCTCCGGATTTCCCCTTTCCTCCCGGTACGTTTCACCCGCCTCCCCGAAGGCCGCCCGCGTCTGGCACGGCCGATGCTCCTGTCCCCTGCGTCGTACACATTTTTCCCACAGGGGGACACCATGAAAAAGAGCACCCGGATCATCCGCGCGTCCTGCATCGCCCTCGCGGCGTTCGCGATCTGCGGGATCGCGGCGACCATCGCATCGGCCACGCCGTCCACGCAGATCTGGATCCCGTCCACCGACGTCCAGGCGTTCAAGACGGGACACTTCGGGTTCGACACGTATGTCCGCACCAAGCCGGAACCGGGCACGGGCGGCCAGAACGTTCCCCCCGTCGTCGACCTCGGCCTGACCGCCGGAGTCCTGCCGTTCCAGAAAATCCAGGCGGAGGTCGGGTTCGACCTGATCTACGGCGGCTTCAACACCTCGAGCGGCCTCGACAAGTACCCGATCTATCTCAACGCCAAGGTCGGGATCCCGGAGGACGCTTTCTTCAAAATGCAGCCGGCCGTGGCCGTCGGCGGCTACAACTGGGGCACGAAGAAGGGCGAAGTCACCAACGGCGTCTACACCAAGACGGGCACGGACGCGAACATCTGGTACGGACTGGTCGCCAAAACGCTTCCCGTCGTGGGACGGTTCTCCGTCGGCTACTACGGACTGAACAAGAAGTCCTCCGTGGCCACCGTCTACGACTCCAACGGGGTGAAGGGTGACGAGAGCGGCCTGCTGGCTTCGTGGGACCGGACAATGAGCGAGATCTCCGACAAGCTTTGGGTGGCCGTCGACCACCAGGGCGGCAAGAATGCCTTCGGCGCCACCAGCTTCGCCTTCTCCTGGGCGTTCGCCAAGAACGTGAGCGTGATCTTCGGCTACGACGTCTACAACAACAAGGCCCGCGCGGGGCAGAACACGGCGACCGTCCAGCTCGACATCAACTTCCCGTAACGGGAACCGTTTCGGCACATCGCATCCGGACGACCAAAATGTCCCGCATCATTTGCGGGCGAAAAGGAGACGCACCATGAAAGCACATCTTCGGAAATGGACGGCGCTGGCCCTGTGCCTTGCCGCGCTCCTGCTGGGAGCGGGCATGGCCCTTCCCGCCGCCGCGGAGGAGGCGAAGCCCGCGGACGCCGCTCCGGCGGTCGGGGCGGCCGCGACTGCGGCGACGCCCCCGGCCGCGGCACCCCCGGCATTCACCAGGGAGATGGCGGACTCGATCGCCAACCAGAAGATCGCGATGGACACCATCTGGACGATGCTGGCGGCGTTCCTGGTCTTCTTCATGAACCTCGGCTTCGCCCTCGTGGAGTCCGGCTTCTGCCGGGCGAAAAACACCGTGAACATCCTCTTCAAGAACTTCGTGGTGTTCGCGGTCTCCTCGATCGCGTTCCTGTTTCTCGGCTTCGGGGTCATGTTCGGCGACGGGAACCCGATCGTCGGCCTCAGCGGCCTGTTCCTCGCCTCGGGGGCCGACAACAGCCCGGCCATGGGCGACGCCTACCAGGGCGTGTACCACGCGCTCAACTGGACGGGCGTTCCGCTCTGGGCGAAGTTCTTCTTCCAGCTCGTGTTCGCCGGTACCGCGGCGACGATCGTGTCGGGCGCGGTGGCCGAGCGGATCAAGTTCAAGGCGTTCATCATCTTCACCCTGTTCCTGGTGGGAGTGATCTACCCCATCGGCGGTCACCTGATCTGGGGAGGCGGATGGCTCGCGAGCAAGGGATTCCTCGACTTCGCGGGATCGACGGTGGTGCACTCCATCGGCGGCTGGGCGGCGCTGGCGGGGATCATCGTGCTCGGCCCCCGGATGGGGAAGTTCGGCCCGGGCGGCAAGGTGAACGCCATCCCCGGTCATAGCATGACCTCGGCCGCCATCGGCGTGTTCGTCCTCTGGTTCGGCTGGTTCGGTTTCAATCCCGGCTCCACGATGGCCGCGGACGGTCTCTCCATCGCCCATGTGGCCACCACCACGAACGTCGCCGCCGCGGCGGCGACGCTGAGTTCCATGATCCTCGCCTGGGTGCTCCTCGGGAAACCCGACCTGGGTATGACCTTGAACGGCTGTCTCGCGGGGCTCGTCGCGATCACCGCTCCCTGCGCCTTCGTGAGCGTCACCAGTTCCCTGATCATCGGCATCGTCGCCGGCATCCTGGTGGTCCTGGCGGTTTTCTTCTTCGACCGGATCCGGATCGACGACCCGGTGGGCGCCACCGCAGTCCACCTGGCCAACGGGGTGTTCGGGACCATCGCGCTGGGCCTCTTCTCGGATCCCACCGTCTGCCCGGCCGCCGCGGTGGCCAAGAAGGGCCTTTTCCTGGGCGGCGGCATCGCCCAGCTCGGGCCGCAGCTCCTCGGCGTAGCGGTGATCGCCGCCGCGGTGTTCATCCTGTCCATGGTGTTCTGGTACGTCACCAAGGCGCTCTCCAACGGGATCCGCGTGAGCCAGGAGGAGGAGATGGAAGGGCTGGACTACCACGAACACGGCAACTCGGCATATCCGAATTTCCAGCTGGTCGAGCGGAGGTAGCCGGCCATGAAAAAAATCGAAGCGATCATCAAGCCGTTCAAGTTGGACGAGGTGAAAAGCGCCCTCGGGGAGATCGGGATCACCGGGATGACCGTCCTCGAGGTGAAGGGGTTCGGACGACAGAAGGGTCACTCGGAAGTGTACCGGGGCGCGGAGTACGTGGTGGACTTCATCCCGAAGGTCAAGATCGAGGTCGCCGTGCCCGCGGACGCGGTCCCCGCGGTCGTCGAGCGGATCCTGACCGCCGCCCGGACCGGCAAGATCGGGGACGGGAAGATCTTCGTCTTCGACCTGGAGGAGGTGGTCCGGATCCGGACCGGCGAACGCGGCCGGGAGGCGCTGTAGGAAGGTTGCCGTACGGCCCGCAGGACGATTGCGTATACTACGGGGATGGATCCGAAAGGGCCCATCCCCGTTTCCCTTTTCTTCACCTGCCTGGCCGACGCCTTCGCCCCCGGCGTCGGCTTCGCCGCCGTGGAGGTCCTCGAGCGTTTCGGCGCGACCGTGCGGGTCCCGCTGTCCCAGACGTGCTGCGGACAGCCCGCCTTCAACTCCGGGAACCGGAAGGAGGCCCGCGCGATGGCGCGGAAGTTCCTCCTCTCCTTCCCCGAAGACGGGTACATCGTGACCCCGTCCGGCTCCTGCGCCGCGATGGTGAAGCACGGCTACCCCGCCCTCTTCCGGGACGATCCCCGGACGCTTGCGCTTGCGCGATCGGCCGGCGAGCGGATCTTCGAGCTGTCGCAGTTCCTCGTGTCCGTCCTCGGGGTGACCGACCCGAAATCCGCCTTCGCCGGAAAGGTGACGTACCACGACTCGTGCCACCTCCGCCGGGGGCTCGGCGTGTACGAACAGCCGCGGGAGCTGCTCCGGGCGATCCCCGGCGTGGAATTCGTGGAAATGGAGGAGAGCGACCGGTGCTGCGGCTTCGGCGGCGTCTTCTCCGTGAAGCACCCGCACATCTCGTGCAGGATCACCGAGCGGAAGATCGAGCGGATCCTCGCCACCGGCGCCTCCTACGTGACCACCGGAGACCTCGGGTGCCTGATGAACATCGGCGGGATGATCTCCCGGTACGGATACCCGGTGAAGGCGATCCACATCGCCGAGATCCTGGCGGGCGGGAGCGAAGGAGGCCGCTGATGGAACCGAACGCCAACGCCTTCGCCCGGAACGCCCGGAAGGCGCTCTCCGACAGGACCCTCCAGGAGGCGCTCGGCCGAACCACCGGCCGGTTCGTCGCCCACCGCGACGCCGCGGCGGCCGCCTTCCCCGGGTTCGAGGCGACGCGGGAACGCGCCTCCGCGATCAAGCGGGAAACCCTCGCCCGCCTGGGGACGCACCTCGCGCGCTTCATCGAGGAGGCGGAGCGGCGGGGCGCGGTGGTCCACGTGGCCCGGGACGCCGCGCAGGCCCGCGCGATCGCCGCGCGGATCGCGGCGGACGAGGGGATCACCCACGCCGTCAAGTCCAAGTCGATGGCGGCGGAAGAGATCTCCCTGAACGACGCCCTGCAGGCGGCGGGCGTGGAGGTCGTGGAGTCGGACCTCGGGGAGTTCATCATCCAGCTCGCCGGGGAGCCCCCCTCCCACATCATCGCTCCCGCGGTCCACAAGACGCGGGAAGAGGTTTCCCGCCTGTTCGAGCGGAAGCTCGGAGAGCCTCCCACCGACAGCATCCCCGAGCTGGTCGGGATGGCGAGGAAGCACCTTCGCGCGAAATTCCTCTCCGCCGGCATGGGCGTGTCCGGCGCGAATTTCCTGATCGCCGACACCGGCTCCGTCGTCCTCGTCACCAACGAGGGAAACGGGCGGATGGGCACCATACTCCCGCGGGTCCACCTGGCCGTGGCGGGGATCGAGAAGGTCATCCCGCGGATGGCGGACCTGCCCGCCTTCCTCCGCCTGCTCCCGCGGAGCGCCTCCGGCCAGACGATCTCCTCCTACGTCTCGGTCCTGACCGGAACGCGGCGACCGGGCGACGCCGAGGGGCCCGAGCGGATGCACATCCTCCTGCTGGATTGCGGGCGCAGCGCCATCCTCGAGGGAAAGTACCGGGAGGTGTTGAAGTGCGTCCGGTGCGGGGCGTGCCTCAACGTCTGCCCGGTGTACCAGAGCGTGGGGGGGCACGCGTACGGGTGGGTCTACTCCGGCCCGATCGGCGCGGTTCTGAACCCCCTTCTGCTCGGACTCCCGGAGGCGGCTCCCCTGCCGGGCGCGAGCACCCTGTGCGGAGCGTGCGCGGACGTATGCCCGGTGAAGATCCCGCTTCCCGAATTCCTGCTCGAACTTCGCGCGGACGAGCGGGAGCAGGGCTTGAAAACCCCCGGGGAGATCGCGGGCATGAAGGGGTACGCGGCGGTGATGCGGCGGGCCGGCCTCCTGGAGGCGGTGGAGCGGATCCTGGGCGTGGTCGTCCAGTTCTTCACCAAGGGGAATCCGGTCGCCGGCCTCCCGTACCCGTTTTCCGGCTGGACGGAGCGCCGCGACTTCCCCGCGGCGGCGAAACAGCCGTTCCGCAAGCAGTGGAAGATCCGGCGGGGGGTGCGGGGGTGACGCCCGCGGACGAACGCCTCCTCCTGTTCCGCCGCATTTCGGCCGCCACGGGACAACCCGCCGGCGGGGAGGGCGACGACGCGCCCGCTCCTCCCGCTCCCGTCCCGGGGGAAGGGGACCGGCTCGAGCGGTTCGGCAGGGCGTTCGAAGCCGCCGGGGGCGTGCTGTTCCAGGGGCCTCCGGAATCGGCGCTGCACGACCTGGCGGAGGAGCTGCGGGCGGCGGGGGTGACCGAGCTGTTCCACCCCCCGGCGGATGTCGAGGCGCGCCGCGTGGCGGAAGCGCTGGTCCCGTTCGGCCCGTTCGCGCTCACGACCGGCGAGGCGGTCCGGGCGGGAGGCGCGCCGGTCACCGCGGGGTTCCGCACGGCGGATGCCGGGATCGCGGAGACGGGCACGGTCGTGGAAACCAGCGCCGGGGGGAACACCTTTCTTCCGGGGCTGCTCGCGGACGTGCACGTGGCGATCGTCCCCGCCTCCCGGGTGGCGGAATCCATCGACGAAGCGCTGATCCCGTACGTCGCGGACCCTCCGCGCAACATCTCGTTCCTCACCGGCCCAAGCAAGACCGCCGACATCGAGCAGACCCTCACCGTCGGCGCCCACGGGCCGAAGAAGGCGATCGTCCTGCTGGTAGAGTAACCGCCCGTCTCCCGCGGCCGCGGGGTTGCCGCAATCCGAAATCCCCAGCGCTTTACCGTTTTATTTCTGGCACCCATATTGCAAAAGATTCTCGGTAACCCTTCATCTCGGTCCGGATACCGATTCCTCCAAGCGGTGGAAGTGGATGGAAACCGGATGGAATTACGCGTTTCCTCCAGGAAACCGGGCAGGGAAAGGGATTACAGATCCAGAGGTGCAAGCATGACGAATTACGGATTCGAAAAAACGTCCGCCAATCATTGGATCGGGACCCTGGCTGTCGCCGCCCTGCTCCTTGTCGCGTCCGGCGGGAAGGCCCACGCCAGATCGTCCTACCTGTCGACGTTCAACACCACGTACGGAACCTCGGGCACGGCCCTGAACAGCTGCAGCTTGTGCCACCCGGGCGGCAACACCGGCCAGTTCAATCCCTTCGCCGACGCCTTCCGGAACAACGGCCACTCGTTCCCGGCGATCGAGTCGCTCGATTCCGACGGGGACGGGTTCATCAACAGCGCGGAGATCACCGCGAGGACCTTCCCCGGCGATCCGGCCAGCAAACCCGGCCCGTCCGACACGACGCCTCCCACGGTCCGTTCCACGAACCCGGCCGTCAACCAGACCGGCGTGGCGGTCAACACCGCCGTGACGGCCGCGTTCAGCGAGGCGGTCAAGTCGGTGGGCGCCGGGACGTTCACGCTCCGCGCCGGAAGCACGCCGGTGGCTGGTACGGTGGCGCTCTCGGGGACGACGGCGACCTTCACCCCGGCGGCGCCGCTTCCCTACTCCACGGTGTTCACCGCGACGATCACGACCGGCGTCCTGGACCTGGCCAACAACGCTCTCGCCGCCAATTACGCATGGACCTTCACGACCGGTGCGGCGCCGGACCTCGCGCCGCCGACGGTGGCCTCGACGAACCCCGTCACCGGCGCAACGGCGGTTCCGGTATCCGGCAACGTGGCGGCCACCTTCAGCGAGGCGGTCAAGTCGGTGAACGCGACGACGTTCACGCTCCGTGCGGGGAGCACGCCGGTATCGGGAACGGTGGCGCTTTCGGGGACGACGGCGACCTTCACGCCGTCGGCGCCGCTCTCCTACTCCACGACGTACACCGCGACCGTAACGACCGGCGTTCTCGACCTGGCGAACAACGCTCTCGCATCCAATCATGTCTGGACCTTCACGACCGGCGCGGCGGCGGACACCACGCCGCCCACGGTCGGTTCCACCTCGCCCTCGAACAACCAGACGGGAGTGGCCGCCAACACGGCCGTTACGGCGAATTTCAGCGAAGCGGTCAAATCCGTGAACGCGACGACGTTCACGCTTCGGAGGGGGACCGCGTCGGTGACGGGAACGGTGGCGCTCTCCGGGGCTACGGCGACCTTCACGCCGTCGGCTCCGCTGGCGTACAACACCGTGTACACCGCGACGGTCACGACCGGGGTCCTGGACCTGGCCAACAACGCTCTCGCCGCCGATTACGCATGGACCTTCACGACCGGCGCGGCGCCGGACACCACTCCGCCGTTCGTGACCGCCACTAATCCCCCGAACAGCCAGGCAGACGTCGCCCTGAACACGACGATCTCCGCCACGTTCAGCGAAGCCATGGACGCCGCCTCGCTGACCACCGCCACCTTCACGGTGGCCGACCGCGCCGGCAATCCCGTGGCGGGCGCGGTAACGGTGACCGGCGCCACCGCCACGTTCGCGCCGTCGGCGATGCTTGCGAACGGGACGACCTACACGGCGACGGTCACGACCGGGTCCCGGGACCTCGCGGGGAACGGTCTCGGGATGTCCCAGGCATGGAGCTTCACGACCGTTCCGGGCACCGTGGATTCCGACGGGGACGGCATACCGGATAACCAGGACGCCTACCCGATGGACAACCGGAAAACGACGGTTCCGAACCCGATGGGAGGACAGGCCGTCACGATCGATTCCTCCCTGACCGGCGGGACGCGCCTGACCGGGGCCGGCGGCATGGCCGACACCGATCCCATGCTCAACCAGGCCGGCAAGCCCGCCGGATTCGGCTTTCCCAACGGCGTGGTCGCGTTCAACGTCGCCGGCCTCGCCCCCGGCGGGACGGCCCGCGTCGCGATCACCTTCCCGTCGCCGATCCCGGCCGACGCCAGGATCTTCAAGGTCGACTCCGCGGGATATCACGAGTTCCCGGGGGCGGTCGTCAGCGGTAACACGGTGACCTTGACCCTGACGGACGGCGGAGCCGGAGATGCCGACGGCCGGGCGAACGGAGTCATCGACGACCCGGTCGCCCTGGCGGTGCCCCAGGCGGCGGTCGCGCCGGAGAGCTCCGGCGGTTGCTCGATCGCCGGGACGGGAGGCGGCCCCGCGGACTTCGCGGGGTCCTACGGGGTCCTGGCCCTTGTCGCCTTCGCGCTTCTGGCGAGGAAAGCGGTGACCGGAAAACGGTAGCTCCGCGGGCGGCGCGACGCCATCGGACCGCAACGGGCCGGGTGTGACTTCCCTGCCCGTTGCGGTCCGGGCCGCCCCGTTACGATCTCTGCCAGTGCCCTGCGCCGGTCACCACCCCAGCACCCTCAACAAGAACAACCACCCCGTGATCGTGACCGCGGAGGCGGCCGTGGAGACGATGACGATCGTCCCGGCCAGCTCCGCGTCCCCGCGCAGCCGGGTCGCCATCACGTAGGTGACCACGGCGGTGGGACACCCGAGCATGATCGCGCCGATCCGGAGGTCGTCCCCCGACACGCCCATCCACCGGTAGAGCGAGATCCCCGCGCCGGTCAGCACGACGACTTTCAGGAAGGCGGCGAGGGCAGCGAGGGCGAACCCCCTCCGCGCGCGCTCGAAGGAGAACGAGCCCCCGAGGCAGAGGAGCGAGAGCGGCAGCGTCGCCGGCGCGAGGAGCGCCATGCTCTTCCGGGCCATCGTCGGGACGGGGAGCTTGAACACGCTCCAGAGGATGCCGGCCAAGCAGGCGAGGATGATCGGGTTCGTGGCGATTTGCCGCGCGACCCTCCCGGCGGCCGCCCCGACCCTCTCCCCCTCCCTCTTTCCGTGCGGAATCATGAGCGCGGTCACGGACAGGGTGTTCAGCAACGGCACGATGAAGCCGAGGAAGATCCCCGCCTTCCGGAGCCCTGCCGGCCCCACCGCGCTGAATACGATGGGCAGACCCACGTAGGCCAGGTTCGCGCGGAACGTCCCCTGGACGAACGCGCCGGTCTCCGCGGGGCCGATCCCGAGGGCGCGCGAGATCAGGAACGCGAGGAGGAAGACGGCGATCGTGGCGGCGTAACCGCCGATCACGAGCGGGGGGCTGAACGCCGCGCGGAAATCGGTGCCCCCGATCTCGTGGAAGAGGAGCACGGGAAGGAGGAGGTAGTAGACGAGGGCGTTCGCCGCTTCGATGAACCCCTCGTCGAGGAACCGGTACCGCCGGAGGACGGCGCCCACCGCGACGACGAGGAAGACGGGGATGACCGACTGCAGGATGTCCAAGGACGATCAACCCCCGATATGAAAGGGGCGGCCCCGGTTCCACGGGGCCGCCCGCCGGCATCGCGGTTCGCCGGGCGACCGAACGCCCGGCGAACCGATCAACGGCGCGTCATTTCCCCGCCGGACCGCGCACCCGGACGAGGTAATCGACGATCGCCTTCGCCTCCGCGTCGGTGATGTCGCACCCGTTCACCTTTTGCATCCGGGTGACCGTGTTCGTCCAGCCGTCCCGGTCCTTGTTCTTCCCGAGCGGCCGGGCCAGGGCGTGGCAGGTTGAGCATTTGACGTCGAACAACGCCTTGCCCCCGGGATCGGCCGCATCCGCGGCGGCCGGCGGCGCATTCACGGGAGACTGGCCGGTGGCGGCATTGTGATGGTCCCCGTGCCTCTCCCCGTGCTCCCGCGCGTCGTCGGCTCCGCGTCGCGCGAACCGCGCCCCCGCGTCCGGCTCCGCCGCGAAGGCGGGAACCGCCGGGAGGATCAAGGCGGCCGCGAGCAGCGCGGCGATCGTGCGGTTCCAACGCATGTCGGCCCCTCCCCGGAAAAAGGTTACTTCTTGCCGTGCTCGGCCGCCAGGAACTCCACGATCTTGGCCGCGTCGGCGTCGGAGATCCAGTCGGCCTTCTTCCCCTGCATTTCCTTCACGATCGACGCCCACTTCTCCCTGGATTCCTTGCGGGCGGTCGCGCGGTCCATGCCGTGGCACACGCTGCACTTCGCTTCGAATAAGGCCTTCCCTTCGGCGGCCGGGGCGGCGGCGGGAGCCGCGGGGGCGGCGGGCTTGGGAGCTTCCGGCTTCGAGCATCCGGCGACGAGGGTTGCGACCAGAAGGGATAGAATGCACAGAACCACGGAGCGAACGCGCATTGCCTGCATCCTCCTTGAGGGGTGGGTTTCCGATCATCTTACTCCCCGCCCGCCGGGGGACTCAATCGATTTGTGTATAATGCTCCGATGATCCGCGTCCGCATCCCCCAGAAGGAAAAAGAGATCGAGGTCCGGGGCCCGCGCAGGGTGATGGACATCCTCGCCGAGGCGGGAGTCCGCCCATCGACCGTCATCGTCACCCAGGGGAGGAAGCTCCTGACGAAGGACCACCGCGTGCAGGACGGGGAGACGATCGACGTCATCTCCGTCGTCTCCGGAGGATAATAGTGCCCCATTTCGTAATTACAGCCGCATTCGAGTGCCGCTGCATCCGCCCCGGCTTCGTTGCGCTTCCTCACCGTACTTTCACAGTACGCCTCGGTCGCGACGCCTTGCCGGAGCGGCGCATCAGCCCTCTCGGTGCAGGCCGTAATTACGAAATGGGGCACTCCCCCCCATGAAGTGCAAGCGCTGCCGGCGCGCCGACGCCGCGGTGGAGTTGCCGAGCCACCACTCCGCCTTCTGCCCGGACTGCTTCTACCTCTTCTTCCGGCGCCAGGTGACGGAGGGGATCCGGAAGTTCCGCCTCCTCTCGCCCGATGACCGGGTGCTGGTGTGCGTCTCCGGAGGCAAGGACAGCCTCGTCCTCTGGGACGTCCTGATGGAGCTGGGGTACGAGACGGAAGGGCTCTACGTCGACCTGGGGATCGACGGGTACTCCGGGCGGTCGAAGGAGAAGGTGCTGGCGTACGCGGCGGCGCGCGGGAAGACGCCGATCGTCGCGGACCTCGCGAAGGAGGGGATCCCGATCCCCGAGGCCGCGCGGTGCGTGCGGATGCAGGAGTGCTCGATCTGCGGCACCGTGAAGCGGTATTTCTTCAACCGGGTCGCGGCGGAAGGGAAGTTCGACGTGGTCGCCACGGGGCACAACCTCGACGACGAGACGGCGCGGCTCCTGGGGAACCTCGTCCACTGGCAGCGGGACCACCTCGCGCGGCAGCACCCGTTCCTTCCCGAGGCGGGGGTCGGTCTCGTGCGGAAGGTGAAGCCGCTCTGGCGCGTGAGCGAGCTGGAGACCGCGGCGTACGGCTTCCTGAAAGGGATCGATTACGTGACGGAGGAGTGCCCGTTGAGCGAGGACGCCACCTCGCTGGTGTACAAGGAGGCGCTGTCGCTGATCGAGGAGAAGATGCCGGGGACTCGGATCGTCTTCTACCAGGGGTTCCTGGACGACGCGAACCCTCTGCGGCGGCCGCCGGAGGCGGCGGCGCCGGGGGAGGACGAGTCGTGGAAGAGCGGGACGGCGAGGCCGTGCGCGTCGTGCGGCGCCCCCACGTACGCGGAGACGTGCGCCTTCTGCCGGATGAAGGAGCGGGTGCGCAAGCGGCGCGAACAACGCTCGGGGAGGATCGCCGGTTGAGCGACGGACGCGTGCGCCGGGGGCCGTTCCGGGAGGGGGAGGACGTCCTGCTCGTCTCCCCGAAGGGAGAGGAGCACCTGATCACGCTCGCGCCGGGGAAGGCGTTCGGCACGCACAAGGGAAATCTGCCGCACGACGACCTGATCGGCAAGGAGGACGGCAGCCGCGCGTGGACGGCGATGGGGGACGAATACCGCGCCTTCCGGCCGACCTACATGCAGTTCATCATGAACCAGAAGCGGCACGCGCAGATCATCTACCCGAAGGATACCGGGACGATCCTCATGTGGGCGGACGTGTTCCCGGGGGCCACGGTCGTCGAGGCGGGGATCGGCTGGGGCGCGCTCACCATCAAGCTGCTGGAGGCGGTGGGTCCCGCGGGGAAGGTGGTCTCCTACGAGGTGCGGGACGATTTCGCGCAAAGCGGCGCGCGGACGGTGCGGCGGTACCTGGGGGATTGCCCGAACCACGAGGTGAAGGTGCGGGACATCTACCGGGGGATCGACGAGCGGGACGTGGACCGGATCGTCCTGGACCTTCCGGAACCGTGGCAGGCGGTTCCGCACGCCCGGGAGGCGCTGCTCCCCGGGGGGATCGTCCTCTCCTACCTCCCCTCGACGATGCAGGTGAAGCAGCTGTGCGACCGGTTCGCCGAAAACGGCGGGTTCTCCGAACCGGAGACGTTCGAGGTGATCCTGCGGCCGTGGCACGTGAAGGGGATGTCGGTCCGCCCCGTCCAGTGGATGTTCTCCCACTCCGCCTTCCTGGTCGTCGCCCGCAAGCTCTCCTGAAATCAGGCGGTCGCGCGGAACCAGTCGAACGTTTTCCCTAGGCCTTCGCCGAACGGGACCTTCGGGTCGTACCCGATGAGCTTCCGCGCCAGGGAGATGTCCGCCAGCGAATCCCGGACGTCCCCCGTCCGCCCCGGCTCGAATTTCGGCGGCACCTTCCTCCCCGCCAGCCGATAGACGATCTCCAGGATGTCGAGGAGGGAGACCCGCTCCCCGCAGGCGATGTTCACCACCTTCCCGCACGCGTCCGCCGGCGCGTCGCACGCGGCGAGGTTGGCGTGGATCACGTTGTCGATGTAGGTGAAGTCGCGCGTCTGCAGCCCGTCGCCGTACACGGTGGGAGGGACGCCGCGCAGCACCGACGTGATGAACCTCGGGATTACGGCGGCGTACGTCGAAGTCGGGTCCTGCCTTGGCCCGAACACGTTGAAGTAACGCAGCGAGACGGTCTCGAGCCCGTAGACCCCGTGGAAGATCCGCATGTAATGTTCGCCCACCAGCTTCTGCGCCGCGTAGGGGGATTTCGGGTTGGGGGTCATCCCCTCCCGCTTGGGAAGCTCCGGGGTGTCGCCGTAACCAGAAGGTTCAACGTGCCCGTGACGTTGATCCCGTTGGAGAGGACCGGGTCGGCCACGGAGCGCGGGACGGAGGGAAGCGCCCCCTGGTGAAGGACGTACTCGATACCGGCGACCGCCCTCCGGACGTCATCCGGATTCCTCAGGTCCCCCTCGACCAGCTCGAACGCATCGCCGTGCGCCTCCCCCAGCCCCGCGAGGTTCTCTCGCTTCCCGGTCAGGAAATTGTCGAGGATCCGCACCCGCCGCCCGGACGCGAGGAGCGCCCTTGTCAGGTTCGATCCGATGAAGCCCGCCCCGCCGGTCACCAGGTAGCGCACGGTTCTCCCTTGCCCTCCGCGGGTCAGAGCTTGATGACCTTCCTGCCGTTGTGCCCCTTCATGGCGTTGCGGGTGTCGACGATCGCCTTCGCCTCGCGGGCCACCAGCCGGTAGTCGAACGCGGAGTGGTCGGTGACGATCACCACGCAGTCGGCCTTCCGCAGCGCGGCCGCGGTGAACGGCGTGGCCGTGAGGGCCATCCCCGCCTCCCGCACCTCCGGCACGTGCGGGTCGCAATACGAGAGGACCGCCCCCTTCTTCGAAAGGAGCTGAAGGATGTCGAGCGCGGGCGACTCGCGCACGTCGCTGATGTTCTTCTTGTACGCCACGCCCAGCATCAGCACCTTCGATCCGTTGACCGATTTCCTTCTGCGGTTGAGCGCCTCGATCACCTTGTCGACCGCGTGGTGCGGCATCTGCCCGTTCACCACGCCGGCCAGCTCGATGAAGCGCGACTCGAAGCCGAACTGCTTCGCCTTCCAGGAGAGGTAGAACGGGTCGAGCGGGATGCAGTGCCCTCCGATCCCCGGCCCCGGGTAGAACGGCATGAAGCCGAACGGCTTGGTCCCGGCGGCGTCGATCACCTCCCACACGTCGATTCCCATCCGGTCGGCCATGAGGGCGATCTCGTTCACCAGCCCGATGTTCACCGAGCGGAACGTGTTCTCGAGGAGCTTGACCATCTCGGCGACCGCCGCGCTGGACACCGGGTGGACGTTCTCGAGCACGCCGGCGTACAGC
>JACRNP010000049.1 GCA_016234845.1 Deltaproteobacteria bacterium
ACGTCGAAGGAAAGGTCTCCGACGGCCTGGAGGCCCCCGAACCGCTTGCTGACCCCCCGGACGGACAGGAGCGTCACGCGGCCTCCTCGTCCGCCGGGTTGCGGGACACCATCCGCCGGATGTCGGAGAAGACGTGTCGGCGCAGCAGGCCGTCGGGGGCGAACAGCATGATCAGGAGGAGGATGATGCCGAACACGGTGTCGTCGAACGTCCCGAAGTAGCCGCGAAGCGACAGGTAGTTGAGGACCAGGCTCATCAGCAGGGCGCCCCAGAGGTTCGCCATCCCGCCGATCGCCACGATGGCGACGTACCGCACCGACTTCATGACCGACGCCTCGGACGGGCCGATCCCGCCGTTGAAATGGGTGAGGAGCACCCCCGCCGCGGAGGCGAAGACCGCGGAAAGGACGAACATGTGCAGCTTGTACCGGGCGGTGGGGATCCCCATCGCACCCGCCGCGTCCTCGGCCCCGTGGACCGCCGCCAGCGCCCTCCCCACGCGGGAGTGGACCAGGTTCAGCAGGAGCACCATCCCGACGATCACCGTCCCCCAGGCGATGTAGTAGTTCGAGACCCGCAGGGAGGAGTTCCCCGAGATCACGAGCCCCGAGAAGATCGGGAACCCGGGCACTTCGGAGATCCCGTCCGCCGCCCCGAGGAATTCGGTCCCGAGGACCATGCGGTAGACGATGATCCCGAAACCGAGTGTCGCCATCGCCAGGTAGTGCCCCTTGAGCTTCAGGACCGGCCCCCCGATGACGTACGCGACGGCGATCGTGAGGAGGATCGCGGCGACGCAGGCGAGCCACGGGTGGACCGTCTCCATCGCGCCCCCGTAGGCATCGGTCCGGGATACGACGGCGCCGAACCGGGAGAGGAGGGAGAAAAGCGCCGTACCCTTGTGCGCCGCCAGGTTGTGGGTCGTGAGGAACGCCGACACGTATCCGCCGATGGCGAAGAATCCCGCGTGGCCGATCGAGATCTGCCCCGCGTACCCGATCAGCATGCACAGCCCCATGATGAGGAGGGAGTAGTACGCCGTCATCGTCAGCTGGGTGAGGTGGAACGACGTGCCGGTGAGCCGGGTCGCGAACTGGATGCCGACGACGAGCGCCGCGAACGCGGCGACCACGGAGTATCTCCGCGCCATCAGAACTCCTTGAGCCTCGCGGCCTCGGCGCTGCCGAACAGGCCGCTGGGCCTCGCGAAGAGGATGACGAGGAGGATGGCGATCGAGATGGCCTCCTTGTAGGCCGCCGGGAGGATCCAGATGCTGAACGACTCGAGGATGCCGAGGATCATCCCGGCCCCGACCGCCGCGCCGCTGTTGCCCAGCCCCCCCAGGATCGCGACCGTGAACCCCTTGATGGCGAGCGGCGTCCCGCTGTCGTACTGGACGTAGGTGATCGGGCAGACGACGCTGCCGCCGATCGCCCCGATCGCGGCGCTCAGCACGAAGGAGAAGGTCACCATATTCCCCGCGTTGATCCCGCAGATGCGCGCGGCGTCCCGGTTCGCGGCGCAGGCCCGCATCTGCCTCCCGAGCATCGTGAGGTTGAAGAAGGCGGACAGCAGGGCCACCGCGACCGCCCCGATCCCGACGACCCAGAGCACCTGCGGGGAGATGTACACCCCTCCCAGCCGGATGGAGGACACCGCGGTGCCGGTGAAGTACGGAAGCGCCCGGACGCTCTCCCCCCAGATGTGGAGGGCGGTCTCCCGGATCAGGATCGAGACGCCGATGGTGATGATGACCATCCGCAGCACCGACGGCTTGTGGAGCCACCGGATGAAGACGACCTCGATCAGGGCTCCCACGGCCATCGTGACGGCGACCGCCCCGACGATGGCGGCCGGCAGCGGCAGGAACTGGTTCAGCGTGACCGCGGTCATCCCCCCGACCATGACGAACTCGCCCTGGGCGAAGTTGATGATGCCGGTCGCGTTGTAGATGATGTTGAACCCGATCGCGACGATCGCGTAGATCGTCCCGTAGGTGATTCCCGCGACCAGGTATTGAAAGAAGAATTCCAGCGTACCGGACCTTCTCCTTGTCCGTGCTCTTGGCCTTCTCGATCGCCTTCACGAGGATCATGAACGCGTCATACGCGTGCCCGCCGAAGGTGCTGGCCTCCTCGCCCTTGAACTTCGACTCGTAATCCTTCTTGTACTTCACGAGGAGATCCTTCTGCGGGTGGTTCTTGGGCAGCACGTCGGCGACCAGCAGCCGTCCGGCCGGGAACAGGACTCCCTCGGCCGCCTCGCCGGCCGCCTGGACGTACTTGATGTTGCCGAACCCGTGGCTCTGGAAGATGGGAACCGTGAGGCCGATCTGGCGGGCGTTCTTGAGGACGATCGCCTGCGCCGGCTCGATCGACCAGTTGACGACCGCCTGGACGTTCGCCGCCTTCATCTTCGTGACCTCGGCCGTCAGGTCGGACGCGGCCTTGTCGTATACCTCGTTGGCCACGATCGTGATGCCCTGCGGGGGCGCCAGCTTCTCGATCTGCCCCTTTCCCGCCTGGCCGAAGCCGGTGTTGCTGGAGAGGACGCCGATCTTCGTGATCTTCATCTTCTTCATCTGCTCGAAGATCTTGAGGATGGCGTCGCTGTCCTTCTGCGGGGTCTTGAACACGTACTTCGCCATCGGGTTGACGATGGCCTCGGCGGCCGCGCAGGAGAGGAGGATCGTCTTCCCCTCCTCGGCGACCCCCTTGATCTTCATCGTCTCGCCGCTGGTCGAGGGGCCGATGATCGCGAACACCTTGTTCTCGTCGATCAGCTGCTTGGCGAACGAGAACGCCTTCTCCGGGCTTGCGCCGGAATCCTTGACGATCAGCTCGATCTTGTGGCCCAGGACGCCGCCCTTCTTGTTGGTCTCCTCCACGAGCATCTCGAGCGTCTTCGCCTCCGGCGCGCCGAGGAACGACGCCGGGCCTGTGACCGACAGGATCGCCCCGACCTTGATCGTCTCGGCCGCCTGGGCGTACGCCCCGGTCAACAGGGCCGCGAGCACGATCCCCAGAACCGCTGCCTTCTTCATTCTTTTCCCCCCCCTTAAGGATTGGTTTCGCGGCCGCCCGCCCTCCCCCCTCGCGGGGGCGGAACCGGCGTACCGCCTTTCACTCGATGAATGAGACGATGGAACGAGTTGTTATAATAGGTGAGAATCCGTTTGGAGACAACCCGGGCAGCGCCTTCCGCCAAAAGTGGTGTATTTCGCAAAACGGTACTACAATACGCTTGGGCCGTCAATAATATTTCGATACGTTGTTTTGCGTGGTATATTCCCACCCCATGACCGTCCCCGCCCCCCCGAGGAACCGCATCCACTACGGGTGGGTGATCGTGCTGGCCGGCATGCTCTGCATCGTCGCGTGCCTCGGATTCGGCCGCTTCGCCCTCGGCATGCTGCTGCCGTCGATGGGATCGACGCTCCGCCTGTCCTATTCGCAGATGGGGTTCATCAGCACCGCCAACTTCCTCGGCTACCTCCTCTCCGTGCTGGTCGGCGGCCACCTCGCGGCCCGGATCGGTTCCCGCCGGCTCATCTTCCTCGCGCTCCTGACGGTGGGGATCTCCATGTTCCTGGTGAGCCGGGCGACCGGCTTCACCTCCGTCCTCCTCCTCTACATGGTCACCGGGATGGGGAGCGGCGCCACGAACGTCCCGGTGATGGGGCTGGTGTCGGCCTGGTTCTCGAGCGCCATCCGGGGGCGCGCGGCCGGGTTCATCGTCATCGGCAGCGGGTTCGCCATCATGATCTCCGGCCGCCTCATCCCCTACGTGAACCGCACGGTCGGCCCGGAGGGGTGGCGGACGAACTGGCTGATCCTGAGCGGGTTCGTGACGGCGATCGCGATCGCGAGCTTCGCGCTCCTCCGGGACCGGCCGTCGGACATGGGACTCTCCCCCGTCGGAGACGGCGGCCCCGCCGCGTCCGCCCCCCCGGAGGGGGAACGGAGGGAGGAGAACATCTACCGGAAAGGGATCATCTACTACCTCGGCGCCATCTACTTCCTCTTCGGCTACACGTACGTGATCTACGCGACTTTCATCGTGACCACGCTGGTCCAGGAGCGGGGGTTCTCGGAGAGCGTCGCCGGCACCTTCTGGATGTGCGTCGGGTTCTTAAGCCTCTTCTCGGGCCCCGTGTTCGGCACGCTCTCGGACCGGATCGGCCGGAGGGCGGGGCTCATGATCGTCTTTTCGCTGCAGTCGGTCTCCTACCTGCTGATCGCCACGAGGCTCCCCGGCGTCTTCCTCTACCTGTCGATCGGCTTCTACGGGATCGTCGCCTGGAGCATACCCTCGATCATGGCGGCGGCCATGGGAGACTACTTCGGCGCCCGGAAGGCGGCGGCCGCCCTTGGCTTCGTCACCTTCATCTTCGGGCTGGGCCAGATCTCCGGGCCGGCGATCGCGGGACTCCTCGCGGAGGGAACCGGCAGCTTCTCGGGCAGCTTCTACATGGCGGCGGTCTTCGCGGCGGTCGCGGTTCTCCTCTGCGGCTTCCTCCGGAGGCCGGAACCGATCCATCAAGGAAATGCTTGAACTTTTCCCTGATTATGGTATTCAGGTACTGAATTGACAGGAAAGTGGGCGAGGGAATGACCGACACGATCTCCATCCGGAACGCGGTGCCTTCCGACATCGACGTGATCATCGCCATCGACGAGGTGGGCCCCGCGGAGGAGAAGCCGGCGTACTGGCGGGGGATCTTCGACCATTACGTCCGCGGCGGAAAGAAGGACCGGGTGTTCCTGGTCGCGGAGGCCGCGGGCTCGGTGGTCGGCTTCATCGTCGGGGAGGTTCGCGCCTGGGAGTTCGGCTCCCCTCCCTGCGGCTGGGTCTTCGCCCTGGGCGTATCCCCCGAAGCCCGCGGGGCGGGGATCGCCAAGCGGATGTTCGAGGAGATCTGCCGGCGGCTTTCGCAGGCGAACGTCTCCACCGTCCGGACCATGGTGGACCGCAGCAACAAGATCACATTGTCGTTTTTCCGCAGCCAGGGGCTTCGC
>JACRNP010000050.1 GCA_016234845.1 Deltaproteobacteria bacterium
CGACGAAATACCAGATCCCGTCCGCGAGGAGCGCGCCGGCCACCCCGACCGCCACGATCAGTGGCGCGGACGAGTGCCGCGTGGAGGCGTACGCCCCCGCGAGCATCAGGACCGGGAACGCCGGGATCGGGAGCCCGGCGTTTTCCAGGAACGTGAAGAGGAATACCGCCGCGACGCCGTACCGGCCGACGAGGACCGCGAAGCTCTCCACGGCCTACCTTCCTTCCGCCTTCTCCCCCCGGAGCACGGAGCAGGTGGAGACGGCCCGGGCGACGAGCTTGCCGTCCTCCGTGGAGACGTCGCACTCCACCATCCCCACCGTCCGCCCGCGATGGACCACCATCGCGTTCGCGTACAGTTTCCCCTCGAAGACAGGGCGAAGATAGTTGACCTTGATCTCCAGGGTCGTGAACGTCTCCCCGTCGTCCAGCGTGGAGGCGAACGCCATCCCCATGGCGGAGTCCGCAAGCGTGCACAGGATCCCCCCGTGCACCGTCCCCATGGGGTTGTGGTGTTTTTCCCCCGACTCCATCTCGAAGCGGGCTTCCCCGTTTCCGAACGTGAGCATCCGGAAACCGACCAGCTCCGCCGCGGGCGGCTTCATGTCCCCGCTTTTCATCTTCCCGGTCAGCGCGCTGCCCATCCCGACATCCTCCCCGGATCGAACTCGGTGCTTCCTTGGGATGCGCCGGAGGGGATTCCGGATGCCGGACCTTCACCACCAGCGCCACAAGGCGATGATCAGCAGCACGGCGAGGACGAGGAACAGGTTGAGGAAGGTCATGAAGTAGAACGCCTTGAGGTGGGGCGGTTTCGATCCGGGCACGGCCGCATCGACCGTCGTTTTCACCGCGGGGAGCCGGAAGATCCGGTCCTCACCGTGGGGGGCGAGTTTCAATGCTTCCGTCAGGTCGAACCCCGCTTGGTGTTTCCCCATGTGGATCCCCTTCTGCCACAGCTTGCTGCCCGACGCGTCGTAGATCGTTCCTTTATAAGCGAAGTAGGCCGGCGCCCCGTCCTTACCCGTGAACGCCGCCAGCTCCTCCACGGTCATCTCCTGCTTTCGGGAGTCCACCTGAACCCGCCGTGCCGCAAGTCGCGGCCCGACGATGAAGGTCACGATGAACGCCGTGGCGGTCATCACCAGGTAGATGGCGATCTTGATCGTCAGCAGCACGCCGAACCGGGTGTGAAAGAGGTCCTCCCATGTCGGGATGCGGTAGGCCGTCAGGATCGCCCCCGTGACGGCCATCACGACGATGGATCCCCATCCCACCATCAGCTCCCCGCGGGGCAGCCCGTGGGAGGCGTAGGCGGGCTTCAGCAGGAGGTGCACGTAAAGGATGGTGCCGAACCACATCACCGCCGTGAGGAGGTGGAGGAAACCAGCCGCGAATCGAACACCGCGATGGAGGGGGGAGGCCGGCGAACCTTTTCCGGAGGCGGCCCGCGACGCGAGGAACTCCTTCCCGGCGGCGGTGAGCTCCCCGCCGCCCGGAGCGTCCACGTGGCATGCGGCGCACTCCCTGCCGGTCCGCCGCGCGAACTCTTCGGTGGACAGCCCCGGAGCCGGGAACAGGATCAGTCCAAGGAACAGTGCCGCCCCGGCGAAGGCCGCCGTCCGCCGGAACGGGCGGGCGGCGACTCTCCCGATCATTTCTTCGCCCGGTCCAGGAGGGAGAAGCCGAAGAGGGCCCAGAAGTAATCCCCCTCGTTCCCCCCGAACCGCTTGTTCCCTCCGGCCATGTTCTCGCCCGCCAGCTGCCCCTGCCGGATGGCGCTGCGCCAGCCGAAGTTGATTCGGCCCACCCCCTTCGGCTGGTTCGCGAACTCGGCGCAATCCCCGGCGGCGTACACGTTCGGGGCGCTCGTCCGCAGGAAATCGTCCACGAGGACCCCCGTCCCCACCATCACTCCGCTGCCGGAGAGGAATCCCACGGAAGGGACGCGCTCCGTGGCGACCACCACGAGGGAGCAGGGGATCTCCTCCCCGCCGCGCGTGAGGACCACGGTGGTCTCCGCGTCCTTTTCCCACGCGTGGACGATGTTCTCCCCTTCGAGGATCCGCGCGCCCCGGTTGCGGACGTCGTCCAGGATGCTCGCCTCCAGCTCGCCGGCGATCGGGTAGCCGTATTTCGGCAGGTCCGGCTTGACCCAGACGACTTCCTTCTTCGCCCCCCGCAGCGCCCGGCACGCCTCGATCGCCAGGTATCCGGGGCCGTAGACCACCGCGCCCCCCGGAAGGGCCGCCCGCTCCCGGATGGCGAGCGCATCCTTCCGGGAGTCGAAGACCCGGATCGCGGGGATACCCTTCATCAACGGCGTCGGGACGTCCGGCTTCCCCCCGGTGGAGACCAGCAGCACGTCGTACCCTTCCCGCGTCCCGTCGGAAAAATCGACCTGCCGGTTCCCCATGTCCAGCCGCACGGCCCGATGGCCGGTCAGCCACCGCACGCCCTTTTCCGCAAGGTCCCTGCCTTGCGGATCCAGGATCGAATCGTCCCCGGCGTCCCCCAGGATCAGGTCGGGAAGCAGCGGGCGAAGATACGGGGCATCCGTTTCATCCGTGGCGACGACGATCTCCGCGTCGGGCTTTTCCTTCCGGAGCGTTTTCGCCGCCGCGATCCCCGCGGGGCCGCCTCCCAGGATCAGGTACCGCATCGCGCACCTCCGTGCCCCGCCGGGTCTCCCCGGCGCGTCCTCCGGTTAATGCCCGTGGGCCGGGGACGCCGCCGGTTTCCCTTCCGCCGGATGGCCTTCCCCCGCGTGTCCGCCCTCCCCCGCTCCATGGACGATCGGGGTGGTGGCGCCGTTGTAGAGCCGCTCCACGAAGTGCAGGTACGGGACGTACGCCTGGACGTAGGCCCGCCCCGCTTCCACGTTGTGTCCGGCGTGCTCCTTCCTCCCCTTCGCCTCCGTGTAATACTTGTGGATGCCGGCGTGGACCTTCTCGTCGATGAGCTGGAGCAGCGGGCGGGGGTCGCCGCTCTCCAGAGCCTTGTCCGCCGCGGGGATCGCCGGGCCAAGGTCCAGTCCGGCGGCCTTGAGGCCCGTGTACGGGGCGCCCTCCCCCTCCCGGTGGACGCGCACCAGCGTTTCGAAGAAGAACCGGTCCGCAAGCTCCTTCTCCTTCGGACCCTTTCCCCGGACGGCCGACGCCAGGTCGAACGCCTCCCGGATCTCCTTCTCCTTTTCCACCGCCACCCACGGCAGGACGATCTTCGCGTCCCCTTTTTCCAGCGCCTCTCTCGCCTTCAGGACGACCGGTCCGTCCAGCGTATCGCAATGCGCGAGGACGTCCCCCGCCGTCACCACCGCCAGGATCATGACCAACGCCGCCGCGCCGCCGACTCCCGTCCACCGTCTCATGTCGTCCTCCTTTTCGGGTCGCCCCGAACCGCACGGATTGGGTTTCATGGCGGCATTGTCGCCGGGAAAACGAAACCACGCATTGACGTACATCAATATGATATCAGGAGGGCGCCTCCTTCCGGAGACCCGACAGGGGATGGAGAAGCACCGCCAGATCGTGGAGATGCCCGGACCGGTCGTTGACGAAATTCCGGTAGACCCCCGCCTTCACGAATCCCATCCGTTCGAGCGCCCGAACGGCGGCCTGCCGCTCCTCGATCACCTCCGCCAGGAGGTAATTCAACGCGGCCTTCTCCCCAAGGTGGCGGATCTCGCGGATCATCGCCGTCCCGAGGCCCAGGTGCCGATGATCGGTCGAGACCAGTATCCGGACGATTCCCACCCGCTGCTTCCAGCCGGTCCTGTTCCGGAAGAGAGTCGCCGTCCCCACGACGCGGTCTCCCCGGATCGCCAGGATCGGGAGCGCCTCGTCGTAGTCGAGCGATTTCGCCCACCGCTCCACCACCTCCCGGTCGTCCACATCCTCGTGGAAATGGGACTTGTCGATCTCGGGAAGGTTCCGCAGGAAATTCCAGAGGCCGTCGCCATCCCCGGAGATCATGGGGCGCAATACCGCGCGCGCATTGTCCCGCAGCGTGATCTCCTTGGGATACCGGTCCAGGGGAATCATGGGTCTCCTCCTTCCGAACGTGCCGCCGTCACCAGTCCTCCCGGAACGGGACTTCCCCCGCGTCGTACCACCCGGC
>JACRNP010000051.1 GCA_016234845.1 Deltaproteobacteria bacterium
GGCGCAGAAGGCCATCGCCAAGAGCCTCGAGCGGATGCTGTCCAAGCAGAAGATCACCGAGGAGCAGATGAAGCAGGCGCTGGGCCGGATCTCCTTCTCGACCGACGTCGGCACTCTTTCGGGCGTCCCCTTCGTGTTCGAGGCGGTCTTCGAGGACGTCGGCGTCAAGAAGGAGCTCTTCGGGAAGCTCGACGCCGTCTGCGGCGACGACACGATCTACGCCACCAACACCTCCTCCCTCTCCATCACCGAGATGGCGGCGTTGACGAAGCGGCCGTCCCGGTTCGTCGGGATGCACTTCTTCAACCCGGTCCCGATGATGCAGCTGGTGGAGGTCATCCCCGCGATGCAGACGGAGAAGGCCGTGACCGACCTGGCGCGGGCGATGGCGGCGAAGCTCGGAAAGACGGCGATCACCTGCAAGGACACCCCCGGGTTCGTCGTGAACCGGCTGCTGGTTCCCTACATGCTGGACGCGGCGCGACTCCTCGAGGCGGGCGTGGCGTCGGCGGAGGACATCGACACCGCGATGAAGCTGGGGTGCGGCATGCCGATGGGGCCCCTGGAGCTGATGGACTACACCGGCGTCGAGATCTCCTACCTGGTCGGCGAGATCTTCCACGGGTACACGAAGGAGTCCCGGTTCGCCCCCCCGGGGCTGATCCGGAACATGGTGAAGGCCGGGTACCTCGGCAGGAAGACCGGCAAAGGGTTCTACGACTACTCGGAGAAGAAGTAGCGACTAGTGTAACGTCTCGCAAATAGCCTGACGCATCGAGAGCGTCGATGCGCCGCGCCAGCAAGGCGCGGAAGTGAAGGCGTACCGGGAGAGTACGACGAACTTACGCAACAAAGCTGGAGCGGATGCAGCGGCGCTCGAATGCCAGGGTATTTGCGAGACGCTGCACTAAGTTTCCGGCCGACATCCAACGAAAGGAAGATAGGCCATGGCGTGGAGCAAGGAAGAGACGATCGGTCGCGCAGAGATGCGGAAGATCCAGCTCGACCGCCTCCGGAAGACGGTCCGCTACATCCACGGGAAGAACCCGGTCTACAGGAAGAAGCTGGACGCGGCGGGAGTCAAGCCCGCCGCCATCAAGACGCTCGACGACATCCGGAGGATCCCCTTCACCACGAAGGGGGAGATCCGCGACAGCTACCCGTTCGGCCTGTTCACGGCATCCCGGGAGGACATCGTCGAGTTCCACGCGACCTCGGGAACCACGGGGAAGCCGGTCGTTGTCGCCTACACAAGGAACGACATCGACCTCTGGTCCGACGCCATGGCCCGCGCTTTCACCGCCGCCGGCGTCACGAAGGACGACATCGTCCAGAACATCTACGGCTACGGCCTCTTCACCGGGGGGCTCGGCGCCCACTACGGCGCCATCCGGGTCGGTGCGTCCGTCATCCCGATGTCGGGAGGGAACAGCCAGCGCCAGATCATGATGATGCAGGATTTCGGCAGCACCGTCCTCACCGTGACCCCCTCGTTCCTCATGCACATCCACGAGATCGGCGAGCAGATGGGAGTCGACTTCCGGAAGCTGAAGCTGAAGACCGGCCTGTTCGGGGCGGAGCCGTGGAGCGAATCGATGCGCGGGGCGATCGAGGAGAAGTTCGGCATCACGGCGTGCGACCTGTACGGCCTCTCGGAGATCATCGGCCCGGGCGTGGCGTTCGAGTGCCGGGAGGTCCGGAACGGGCTCCACATCAACGAGGACTACTTCTTCCCGGAGATCATCCACCCCGAGACGCTGGAGCCGCTTCCGCCCGGCGAGACGGGAGAGCTGGTCTTCACCACGATCGGGAACGAGGGTCAGCCGCTGCTCCGGTACCGCACCCGGGACATCACCCGGCTGATCCCGGAGAAGTGCGCCTGCGGGCGAACCCTGGTCCGGATGCAGCGGGTCACCGGCCGCACCGACGACATGCTGATCATCCGGGGGGTCAACTTCTTCCCGTCGCAGATCGAGTCGATCGTCCTGAAGCGGCAGGGCGTGTCGCCGCACTACATGGTCGTGGTCGACCGGAAGGGGACCCTGGACGAGGTGGAGGTCCGGGTCGAGGTCACCGACGAGTTCATGGCGAAGGCGGGCGCCGACGTCCTGAAGGGGAGCGAGCAGGAAATCCTGAAGGACGTGGCGCTGGCCCGGCAAAAGATGGAGAATCTGAAGAGGGACATCAAGGACATCATCGGCATCTCGGTGAAGATCACCCTCGTGCAGCCCGGATCGATCCAGCGCAGCGAGGGGAAGGCCCGGCGGGTCGAAGACCGGCGCCCGAAGACATGAGCAACCGAACCGGAGCCGCAGTTCGCCAGGAGGGGACGTCGCCAGGGATGAAAGCGGAACGGAAGATCCTGTCCGGCAACGAGGCGATCGCGCTCGCGTTCACCGATTCGGGCGGCGTGTTCGCCTCCGGCTATCCGGGGACGCCCAGCACCGAGACGCTGGAGGAGGTGGCCCGGCTCGGCGAGGTGTACTGCGAGTGGGCCCCCAACGAGAAGGTCGGGCTCGAGGCGGCGATCGGCGCCTCGATCGCGGGGGGCAGGGCGATGGCCACCATGAAGCACGTCGGGGTGAACGTCGCCGCGGACGCCCTGCTCACCCTGAACTACACCGGCGTCAACGCGGGGCTGGTCCTGATGGTGGCGGACGACCCCGGGATGCACTCGTCGCAGAACGAGCAGGACAGCCGGAACTACGCGAAGTTCGCGAAGATCCCGATGCTCGACCCGTCGGACTCGCAGGAGGCGTACGACTTCCTGCGGGAGGGGCTCGCCCTGTCCGAGCGGTTCGACACGCCCGTGATGCTCCGCACCACGACCCGGATCTCGCACGCCAAGGGGATCGTCGAGCGGCAGGGGAGGATCGAGCCGAAGGTCGGCGAATGGGTGAAGGACGTCCCGAAGTACGTCATGCTCCCCCACTTCGGGAAGGTCCGCCACGCCGCGATCGAGGAGCGGCTGCTGAAGCTCCGGGAGTTCGCCGAGACCACTCCGCTCAACCGGGTGGAGATGGGGGACACGGAGCTCGGGATCCTCACCTCCGGGATCTCCTACCAGCACGTGAAGGAGGCGTACCCGGACGCCTCGATCCTGAAGCTCGGGATGGTCCACCCGCTCCCCGAGGGGAAGATCCGGGAGTTCGCGGGGAAGGTCTCCCGGTTCATGATCGTGGAGGAGCTGGACGGGATCTTCGAGGAGCAGGTCCGCGCGATGGGGATCCGGGTCGACGTCGGGAAGGACAGGATCCCGTACTGCGACGAGGTCAACGCCGACGTCGTCCGGGCGGCCGCCGGCGGCGGCGGACGCCCCGCGGGGGCGGCCCCGGCCACGGACCTCCCGCTGCGGCCCCCGACCTTCTGCCCCGGGTGCGCGCACCGCGGGGTCTTCTCGATCCTCGCGAAGCTCAAGGTGTTCGTCTCCGGGGACATCGGCTGCTACACCCTCGGCGCGCTCGCGCCGATGAACGCGATGCACTCGTGCATCTGCATGGGGGCGAGCATCAGCGCGGCCCACGGGATGGCGAAGGTGAACGAGATCGCGGAGAGGCCGGGGAAGCCGGTGGCCGTCATCGGGGATTCGACCTTCTTCCACTCCGGGATGACGGGGCTCCTGGGAATGGCGTACAACGGCGGCAACGCCCTGGTCGTCATCATGGACAACCGGACCACCGGGATGACCGGAGGGCAGGACAACCCGGGCTCCGGGCGGGGGCTGATGGGGCAGGCGGCCCGGCAGGTCGACATCGTCGCGCTCGTGAAGGTCCTGGGGATCGAGAACGTGTTCGAGATCAACGCGTACGATCTCAAGGAAACGGAGGCGGCGATCCGCCGGGGGCTCGAGACGCCGGGGCCGTACGTCCTGGTCGACCGGAACCCGTGCACCCTCCGGTACCGCGTGAAGCGTCCGGTCCTGGCCGTGGACCCCGGGAAGTGCACCGGGTGCAAGGCGTGCCTGAAAGTGGCCTGCGTCGCGCTGGGCCTTACGGCCGACGGCGACAAGCCGAAGGTGCGGATCGACCCGGAGATCTGCAACGGGTGCGGCATCTGCTCGAAGCATTGCCGGTTCGACGCGATCGCCCAGAGCCGGGCGGGGGGGGGCGATGGGAATCTTTAACATCGTCATCGCGGGGGTCGGGGGACAGGGGGTCCTCCTCGCCTCGAAGGTCCTCTCGGAGAGCGCGCTCGTCGCGGGGATGGACGTGAAGCAGAACGAGGTGCACGGGATGGCCCAGCGGGGCGGGAGCGTCATCTCCTTCGTCCGCATCGGCCCCCGGGTCGGCTCCCCGGTCGTCATGCCGGGGACGGCGGACCTGCTCATCTCCTTCGAGCCGCTCGAGGCGCTTCGGCACCTCCATTACCTGAAGCCGGGCGGCATGCTGGTGTACAACAAGGCGACCATCAACCCGAGCACCGTGGCGTCCGGGCTGGCCGCGTACCCCGCCGACGTGGCGGAGCGGATCGCGATGGCGGTCCCGGGCGCGCGCGGGATCGAGGCGCTCGCCATCGCGAAGGCGGCCGGAAACGCGAAGGCGGTCAACATGGTGATGGTCGGATCCGTCCTCAAGGCCCTCCCGATCGACCCGCGGATCGTGGAGGGCGTCGTGACGGCGATGTCGAAGGGCAGGGGAGCCGAAGTGAACCGGAAGGCCCTGACGGGCGGGGCGGCGGCCTGATCCGCCGGACGCGGCGCCGGAGGTATCCATGAAGCTCAAGCAGCTCTCGGTCTTTCTCGAAAACGCCCCCGGGCGTCTCTACGAAGCCACGCAGGCCCTGGGCGACGCGGGGCTCAACCTCCGGTCCCTCTGCATCAGCGACAGCTCCGACTTCGGGGTCCTGCGGATCCTGGTGTCCGACGTCGCCCGCGCCCGGCGGGTCATCATGGAGAAGCAGCTCCCGGCGCGCGTCGACGAGGTCGTCGCCGCCGAGATCGAGGACATCCCGGGGAGCCTCGCCCGGCTCCTTCTCCCGTTCAAGGAGACCAAGGTCAACGTCGAATACATGTACGCCCTGGCCGGAACCTCCTCGGGCAGGGCGGTCATGATCTTCCGGTTCAGCGACAACGACCGGGCCATCGAGATCCTCCGGGGCAACCACGTGAAGCTCCTCGACGCAGAGGCGTTCGGGATCCTGGAAAACCGGGCATGAAGGGAAACGCGTTCGATCCGAAGAAGTTCGCGGTGATCGGCGCCGGCCCGGTCGGAGCGGTCGTCGCCGCCTTCCTCGCCGCGGGGGGGCGCGAGGTGACCCTGTGCGACGTGGTCCCGGCGCTCCTCGCCCCGGCCCTCTCCCCCGGGATCGTCATCGAGGGGACCGACACCGTCACGGCGCGGGTCGCGAAGGTCACGACCGACGTGGACGACCTGATCGCGGATCCCCCCGACGTGATCGTCGTCGCGGTCAAGGCCACCGCCCTGCCGCTGCTCGCATCGGCGCTGGAAGGGGTGGTCGGCGAGGGGAGGTACGTCGTCAGCTGGCAGAACGGCGTGGACACGGAGCGCGTCCTCGCCCGGAACCTCGGCGATGCGGCGGTGCTGCGGGCGGTCGTGAACCTCGGGTGCGTCCCGATCGCGCCGGCGCACGTGCGGATCGCCTTCCACCACCGTCCCCACTACATCCAGGAGATCGATCCGCGGTCCCGGGACGCCGCCGTCGCGATCTGCCGCGTGTTCACGGAGTGCGGGCTCGAGACCCGGCACACCGAACAGATCCACAACATGGTCTGGCGCAAGGCGATCCTCAACGCCTGTATGAACCCCATCTGCGCGGTGACCGGCAAGACGATGGCCGAGGTGATCAACGACCCGATCCTCTTCCACCTGGTCGACGCGCTCATCAAGGAGGGGGTCGCCGTCGCGCGGGCCAACGAGGTGGCCCTCGGTTCGAACTTCTACCCGTACTGCATCCACTACATCCGGAGCGCCGGGCACCACAAGCCGTCCATGCTCCAGGACATCGAGGCGGGCCGGAGGACCGAGGTCGACTTCATCAACGGCAAGATCGTCGAGTACGGCGTCCAGGCCGGGACCGCCACCCCGAACCACACGATGATCCGCGGCCTCGTGAAATCCCTCGAGCCGAAGTGAACACGATCCGGGAGAATGTCTCGCGGCTGTCGGCCCGGATGTGCGACCGCCCCCAATACCCGGCGCAGGGCGCGGTCCTCTTCGTCGACCTCGAGCGCAGGGAGCACTTCTCGCGGCACCTCCCGATCGCGGTCTTCCGCTCGTTCCTCTCCGCCCGGGGGGCGAACATGTTCCTCCTCTACAACCTCCTGCCCGACGGGAGGGAACCGCTCGACCCCGAGGTCCCGCTGATCTTCGGCAGCGGGACGTTCACCGGCGCCGTCCCCGCGGCGGCGCGGGGGAACGTAAGCGGCGTCTCCCCCGACAGCGACGCCGTCCTGGACAGCAACTGCGGCGACGTCTTTCCCGCGTTTCTCAAGGGCCTCGGGTACGACCACCTGGTCCTGTACGGCCGGTCGCCGGGGTGGACCCTCCTGCGCCTGTCCGGAGGGGAGGTCGCGTTCGACGACGCCGCGCCGTACCTCGGGATGGACAACGCCGACGTGACGCGGGCGGTCGAGAGGGACTACTCCTGCAAAGAGCGCAAGGACATGGCGATGGCCCGGATCACCCGCGCGGGGGAGAACCTCGCGCTGTGCGCCGGCATCATGGGGGGCCCCAAGGCGATCTACGCGCGCGGCGGGCCCGGCGCGAAGATGGGGTCCATGAAGGTCAAGGGGATCGTGATCCTCGGCCGCCCCGCTCCCGGGGCGCGCTCCGCGGAGTTCGTGGAGAGGAACCGGGAGCTGGCGCGGAAGATCCTGTCGACCAGCGTGGTGAAGCACGCGCTGAAGACCGTCGGGACGCCGTTCCTCTACAAGCCCAGCCGGATCCTGGGCGCGATGGGGGCGAAGAACAACCAGGAGACGCAGTGGTACGACACGCTCGACGCCGACAACTTCGACGTCTACCGGACCGGGATGGACGGCTGCCACAAATGCCCCATCCGGTGCCGCCCGCTGAACGATCTCACCCCGGAGGGGAAGGGGGGGTGGGGGGCCAAGGCGCTTTCGGGAGTCGAGGGGAACGCCGGCTACGACCGGGAGCAGGCCGCACTCGAGCATCGCCGGGAGAAGGCGTACAAGGGGGTTCGCGGGGACGGCGCGTTCGACCGGTTCGACAAGGGGGACGGTCCCGACTACGTGACCCTCGGGAAGATGGGGCCGATGGTCGGCATCAAGGAGCCGGAGCAGGCGCTGCGGCTGAACAACATCGTGAACGACCTCGGGCTCGACTCGGCGAGCACGGGCAGCGCGATCGCGTGGGCGATGGAGCTGTACCAGCGCGGGATCATCACGCGGGAGGACACGGGAGGGCTCGATCTTTCGTGGGGGAATTACGAGGTCATCGAGAAGCTCCTCTTCCTGACGGCGACGCGCGAAGGCTTCGGGGACGTCATCGCGGACTCCGGCCGCGCGGTTGCGCGCGGCCGGTATCCCGCCGAGGCGCTTGCGTACCGGATGGCCGTGAAGGGGCTGTTCCAGTCCGACCCGCACGACGCGCGGATCCTGAAAGGGTTCGCGCTGGGGCTGGCCGTGGCGACCCGGGGGATGGACCACCTCCGGAACCGCCCGACGCTCGAGATCAACGCCCGGATCAACGACAACCGGGAGTTCAAGACCGCCCTCTACGGCGGATACGTCGCCCCCGAGCCGAACGTCTACGAGGGGAAGGAGCACGCCGTCCGCGCGTGCGAGAACATCTTCGCCGTCGGCGACGCGGTCGGGATGTGCCGTTTCGCGACCCGGCTGTTCAATTCGCCCTCCACCGCCGACTACGACGACTTCGCGCGGCAGCTCAAGGAGCTCACCGGGGAGGATTTCACCCCCGGGGCGCTCGACGCGATCGGGCGGGACATCACCGGGATCGAGCGGCTGATCAACGCGCGGCTGGGGCTTACCGAAAAGGACGACACGCTGCCCGACCGGTGGTTCGAGGAGGCGGTAACGGCGGGGCCGTTCGCCGGCGAGAAGATCGACCGGGGGCGGTTCGATGAGCTCAAGGGGCGCTACTACGAGCTCCTGGGCCTGAACCGGGCGGGCGTTCCGTCCCTTTCGTGGCACCGGCGGCTGGCGGAGATCGTGACCGGCTTCGCGGTCGAGGTCCGCCTTCCCGAGGGGATCCCGGGCGCTCCGGAGGGAGCGGTCATCGTCGACCGGCCGGTGGGAACCGTCGCGGAGCTTCGGGAGGCGCTGGAGATCCGGCTCCCGCACGCCGTCCGGGAGCTATCGAACAGCTCCCTCGTCGTCTCGGTGAACGGCGCGATGGTCCTTTCGAACGAGAAGGGGGCGGCGGTCCGGTCCGGCGACGAGGTCGCGATCGTGCGGATCATGGGGGGCGGATGAACGAACGGCGCGCAGCGACGGCGGGAAGGGCCGATCGGGGCGGGGAGTTCCTGCTGACCGGCGCCGCGGGGAAGCGGATCTTCACGCCGGGGGATTTCCCGCCGGACCGGCGGCAGATCGCGTGGACCGCCGGGGAGTTCGTCCGCAAGGAGCTTCTCCCGGACATCGACCGGATGGAGCGCCGGGATTTTCCGCTCGTGGTCGAGAAGATGCGGAAGTGCGCCGCGCTCGGGCTGTTCCTCGCGGACGTACCCGAGGAGCACGGGGGCCTCGACCTCGACAAGGCCACCGGAATGCTGATCGCCGAGACGCTGGGGCCGTCCGGGTCGTTCTCCATCACCTTCAGCGGGCACACCGGCATCGGAACGCTCCCGCTCGTCTACTACGGGACGGAGGACCAGAAAAGACGGTATCTCGGGAGGCTCGCCTCCGGGGAGTGGATCGGAGCGTACTGCCTGACGGAGCCCGATTCCGGGAGCGACCCGTTGAGCGCCCGGGCCACGGCGCGATTGTCGGAGGACGGCCGAAGCTACCGGCTCACCGGGGTGAAGCAGTTCATCACCAACGCCGCGTTCGCCGACCTGTTCACGGTGTTCGCGAAGATCGACGGGAAACGGTTCTCCGCGTTCCTCGTGGAGCGGCGGTTCCCGGGGGTTGCCGTCGGACCGGAGGAGGAGAAGATGGGGCTGAAAGGCTCCTCCACGGCGCAGGTCATCCTGGAGGACGCCGAGGTCCCGGTCGAGAACCTGCTGGGGGAGGCCGGGAAGGGGCACAAGATCGCCTTCAACGTCCTGAACATCGGCAGGCTGAAACTCGCCGCCGGCGTCACCGGGATGGCGAAGGGGGCGTTCGCCTCCGCCGCGGCGTACGCCGGGCAGCGGAGGCAGTTCGGCCGGGTCATCGGCGAGTTCGGCGCCATCCGGGAGAAGCTGGCGGACATGACGGCGGCGATCTTCTCGTGCGAATCGGTCGTGTACCGCGTGGCCGGGCTGCTCGACTCCGGGATCGCGGCGCTTCCCCGCACCCGGTCCGATTCCATGGAACGGTACATGAAGGCGATCGAGGAGTACGCGGTCGAGTGCGCCATCGCGAAGGTCCACTGCACGGAGGCGCTGGCGTACGTCGCCGACGAGGCGGTCCAGGTGCACGGCGGCTACGGGTACATCCGCGACTACCCCGTCGAGCGGGTCTACCGGGACGAGCGGGTCCACCGGATCTTCGAGGGGACCAACGAGATCAACCGCCTGCTCATCCCCACCTTGCTGATCCGGAAGAGCGACAGCGGGGAACTCGACCTTCGCGGGGAGGCGGCGGAAGCCTCTTCCCGCGCGAAATCGGGGAAACGGGGGAGGGCATCGGGGAACGGCGCCTTCGGCGGGGACCTTCGGTTCGTGGACGGCCTCAAAGCGGCCTTCCTGGAGATCCTGGACGCGTCGTGGAACGCGAAGGAGAGCCAGGAGGTGCTGCTCGCGCTGGCGGACATGGCGATCGGGATCTTCGCCATGGAGACGGTCGTTCTCCGGGTCGGGAAGGAGCACGCCGCGTCGGGCGGCCGGGAGAAGGACCTTCTGGCGGCGGTCGCGAAGGCCGCGATCTTTACCGGCGCGGGCCGGTTCCACGCGGCCGCATCCCGGTGCTGCGCGTACGCGCTGCCGGGGGAGACGCTGGCTTCGCGCCTTGCCCTCTTGTCCCGGCGCTGCGCATACCCGGCCGACGGATTGCTCGCGGCGAAGCGCCTCCTCGCGGAGGCGTCGACGGAGGCCGGCCGGTACGTTTTTCGATCCCACGGGCCGTGAGGAAGGCCGGGGACGCGGGGAGGGAGCAGGTGGGAGAAAGGCATTTCGCGCCGCTGGATCTGGCGCCCGCGGAGGTCGACGCGCAGAAGACCCCGGAGGGCGGATATCTCCTCCGCTCTCCGAGGGCGCTGGAACCGCACGAGGAGAGCCTGGGGGCGATGTTCCGCCGATGGGTTGCGGAGTCCCCCGACCGGATCTTCCTCGGGGAGCGCGACGCATCGGGAGAGTGGCGGCTCGTGACGTGGGGGGAGGCGGGCCGGCTCGCCGACTCCGTGGCGCAGGCGCTGATCGACCGCCGGATGGGTTCGGAGCAGCCGGTCATGATCCTCTCCGGGAACTCGGTCGACCACGCCCTCCTCATGCTCGGGGGATTCATCGCGGGCGTCCCGGTGGTCCCGGTCTCCGTCGCGTATTCGCTGCTGAGCCAGGATTTCTCCAAGCTGAAATCCATCTTCCGGGAGGTTGCGCCCGCGCTCGTGTTCGCCGAGAGCGCGGAGATGTTCTCCCGCGCGCTCTCCGCGCTCGATCTCGCCGGGGTCGAGGTCGTCGCGAGCCGCGGGACGGTCGAGGGAGTCCCGGTCACCCCGTTCGCATCGTTCCTTGAGACGGTCCCGACGGAGGCGGTCTCGAAGGCGTTCGCCGCGGTGCGCCCGGGATCGGTCGCCAAGGTGCTCTTCACCTCCGGCTCCACGGGGCTGCCGAAAGGGGTGATCAACACCCACCGGATGCTCTGCTCGAACCAGCAGATGCTGGCGCAGATCTGGCCGTTCACGAAGGCCACCCCGCCCGTCCTGGTCGACTGGCTCCCGTGGAACCACACCTTCGGCGGGAACCACAACTTCAACCTCGTCCTGAAGCGCGGCGGGACCCTCTACGTGGACGGCGGCAAGCCGGCCCCCGGCCTCGTGGAGCAGACGGTCCGGAACCTCGCGGAGATCTCCCCGACCGTCTACTTCAACGTCCCGGCCGGCTTCGCCATGATCCTCCCCTTCCTCGAGAGGGACGCAAGCGTCCGGGACAGCTTCTTCCGGCGGCTGCAGCTTATCTTCTACGCCGGGGCCGCCCTGTCGCAGGACCTCTGGCGGCGCCTGGAGGCGGTCTCCCTGGAGGCCACGGGGAGGGTGGTCCCGATGACCTCCTCCTGGGGATCGACGGAGACCGCCCCCCTCGCCACATCGGCCCACTTCCCGATCGACAGGGCGGGAGTCATCGGGATCCCGTGTCCGGGGGTGACCATAAAGATGGTCCCCAGCGGCGGGAAGTACGAGCTCCGCGTGAAAGGTCCGAACGTGACGCCCGGGTACCTGCACCGCCCCGACCTGACCCGCAACGCCTTCGACGCGGAAGGGTTCTACCGGATCGGGGACGCCGGGACGTTCGCCGACCCGGACGACCCCGCCCGGGGGATCGTCTTCGCCGGCCGGGTCGCGGAGGACTTCAAGCTCTCCACGCACGTGGGGAACGTGCGTCTCGCGGTGATGGCGGCCGCGGCGCCGGCCCTGCAGGACGCACTGGTGACCGGGCACGACCGGGAGGCGATCGGGATCCTGGCCTGGCCGAACCTCCTCTGGCTGCGGGAGGTCTGCCGGGACACCGGGGGGAGCCGGCCGCTCGCGGAGCTCGTCGTCGAGGAGGAGGTGCTCCGGCACCTCCGGGATACGCTTGCGGAGTACAATGGACGGCAGCAAGGCTCCGCGACGAGGATCGGGCGCGTCCTGCTCATGACCGAACCGCCTTCGATCGACGCGAACGAGATCACCGACAAGGGATACATCAACCAAGGAGCCGCGCTGGAGCGGCGAGGGGAACTGGTGGAACGGCTGTACGCGGATCGACCGGACCCCGGAGTGGTCGTCCTGTGACCGGTCCGGCCCGGGGCCGCCCGCGCGAACAAACCAAGAAGGAGGGGGAGACGGTGAAAA
>JACRNP010000052.1 GCA_016234845.1 Deltaproteobacteria bacterium
AAATTCGGCGGGCGGATGGAGGGGATCGACCGGGGGTTGCGGGAGAACGGTCTCTCCTACCTCCTCTTCCTCCGACTGGTCCCGGCGTTCCCCTTCTTCCTGGTCAACATCGCGTGCGGAGCCACCGGCCTGCCGCTGCGTACCTACGCCCTCGGAACGCTGGCGGGGATCGTTCCGGGGAGCCTGGTGTTCGTCAACGCGGGGGCGAGCCTTGCGGCCATCGAAAGCGTGAGCCAGGTCGCCGGCCCGCGCGTCCTAGGGTCGTTCGCGCTGCTCGCGCTGTTCGCCCTCCTGCCCACGATCATCAACGCCGTGAAGAAGCGGGGGGGAAATCGTTGATCGCTCGTTGGATGAACCGGGGGATTCTCGCCGCCTCCGGCCCGCGGATCGGGGAGCGCGGTCCGGGACATGGGACGACTCTTTACGGTTAGGGAGCGTAAGGATTTCCGCCGTGCCGCGACGGATGAATAGTGGAATCGGAAGCGGCGGGCGGCTGAAAGTCAGCGCCCCCGACGTCCGGCCGATCATCCAATGAATCGACTGGAGGCGAATGAGCCATGGAAAAATGGATGACAGTGACGATGGGAAGGGGAGAGTTTCTTCGGACTGCCCTGCTCCTGGCGGGAGGCACGCTGCTTGATCTGACGATCCCGCAGGATCGGGCGCGCGCCTCGGAGGTTCCGATAAGGATCTATTCCGCAGCTCAAAAGGGGTATGTCATGACGGAAAAAGTCATCAGGACGGAGAAGGAGTGGCAGGCTCGACTTTCCCCGGAACAGTTCCAGGTCACCCGGAAGAAGGGAACGGAAAGGGCGTTTACCGGGAAATACGCGAACCACAACGAGAAGGGGGTCTACCGGTGCGTGTGCTGTGAAACGGACCTGTTCCGCTCGGAGACCAAGTACGAATCCGGGACGGGATGGCCCAGTTTTTTCGCCCCGATCGCCAAGGAGAATATCCGCACCGAGAGCGATACGAGCTGGTTCTCGAAAAGGACCGAGGTCCTTTGCGCACGGTGCGATGCCCACCTGGGCCACGTGTTCGATGACGGGCCGAAACCGACCGGGCTTCGCTACTGCATGAACTCGGCGGCTCTTACGTTCGCCAAGGTGTAGATGGCGGGGAAATAAGGGGGGAACTCCATGTCGAAGCGAAACGTGTCCTTGATATCGATGATGTTGTCGCTGATCGTTTCCACCCCGGTCATGGCCGGGATTTTCTACCACACGGGTTTTCAAATTGCGGGATCGGAGGGAACGGCAATGGCGGGCACATTGGAGAATGGAGCGGCGCGTCGATCCGCGGCGATCCCTCGGATCGACGCTTCCCTGCCGGGAGTGACGGAGACAGCGACGTTCGCCTTGGGCTGATTCTGGGGTCCGGACTCCCGGTTCGGGAGTCTCCCAGGCGTTCTCCGCACCCGTGTCGGGTACACGGGAGGGTCGACGAAGGACCCCGCATACCACAATCTCGGGGACCACATCGAGACAATCGAGGTGGACTTCGACCCGTCCGTGATCTCCTATGGGAAATTGCTCGATCTCTTCTGGGCAAGCCATGACCCGCGGGAGCAGCCCGGGAGGCGGCAGTACATGTCCGCGATCTTTACCCACGGCGACAAACAGAAAAACCTGGCGTTCAAGGCGAAGGAGCGTGAAGCCGCCCGGAGGAGCGGAAAGGTCCACACGGAGATCTTGCCGGCGTCCACGTTCTACCTGGCCGAGGAGTATCACCAGAAGTATGCGCTCCGGGGGAGGTCGGAACTCATGAAGGAGTACGAAGCGATATATCCGGCATTCAACGATTTTCTTGCATCCAGAGCCGTTACGCGCGTCAATGGGTACGTGGCAGGTTACGGGTCGTGCGAGACCCTTCGGAAGGAGCTCGACGAACTCGGTTTATCCCCCGCGGGAAGGAAGCGTTTGGAGGATATCGTGTGTCCTCCGGGTGCCAAGAAGGAAAGGAGCACTGGGGCGGCATGTCCGGCGGGTTGATGCTCCAGGAGGGGGATCGTCACATGACGTTGAATTCGCCAATGGCGCGGGTTCTGATCGCGTGCCTCTTTGTGCTGCGGGCTCCTGTTCCTGAAGGAGCGCATGCGGAGGGAACGGAATGTCCCTGAAGGATCGGATCGCGGAATTCAATGCGAAACGGAACCGGCCGCCGGAGGTCATGGCGATCGTTCGCCGGGGGATCGACTACGTGAGGGAATCAGGGGCCGCTGGTCTGCGGATCGGGGAACGTGCGCCGGACTTCGCGCTCCCGAACCATCGGGGAGAGATGGTGCGCCTTTCCGACCGGCTGTCCAGGGGCCCGGTGGTCCTCAATTTCTACCGGGGCGTCTGGTGACCGTACTGCAACCTGGAGCTGGCAGCTCTGGCGAAGGAATTGCCCGCGATCCGGTCGCTCGGCGCGGACCTTGTGGCCGTGAGTCCCGAGCTCCCCGACAATACGCTCACGATGGCGGAGAAACATGCGATTCCCATCGACATACTCAGCGACGCGACGAGCGAGGTGATGAAAGCGTACCGACTCTGGTTCACGGTCCCGGCGGAGGTCAAGGCGCTGTACCTCGAGAAGTTCGGCATCAACCTCGAAAAGTACAACGGCGCCGGGCGGTGGGAGCTTCCGGTTCCCGCGACCTACGTGGTGGACCGGGACGGGATCGTCCGCGCGGGAGAGGCCGACCCCGATTATACGGTGCGCATGGAGCCGTCGGATATCCTGACGGCGATCCGGGACATACCAACCTGAAGGGAACGGGAGGTTCGGGATGGAGACGTATTACGACCCCGCCGATCTCGAGAGATTCGGCGATATCGGGAAGGACGCGCCGGAGCTCGCGAAGAAGTATTTCGACTATTACGCGGAGGTGTTCCGGGAGGGGGAATTGACCGCGCGGGAGAAGGCGCTGATCGCGCTCGGCGTGGCCCACGCGGTGCAGTGCCCCTACTGCATCGACGCCTACACGCGGGCGTGCCTGGAAAAGGGGTCGAACCTGGCCGAGATGACCGAGGCGCTCCACGTCGCCAACGCCATCCGGGGGGGCGCATCGCTCGTGCACGGCGTGCAGATGCGGAAGATCGCCGAGAGCCTGTCCATGTGACGGAGCCGGAATCGATGATGCCGTTCGCCGCGACCCTCGAGAAGCACGGCCTTTCCCTGGTCCGGGGAGAGGCCCGCGCCCTCCAGATCAACACGGGTCTCCTGTGCGACCGCCGCTGCCGGCACTGCCACCTGGAAGCCGGACCGGACCGTCGCGAGGTCATGTCCCGGGAGACCATGGCGGCGGTCATCGCCTTCGCGGAAAGATTTCCGTTCCGGGCCGTCGACATCACCGGCGGCGCTCCGGAGTTGGTTCCCGACCTCCCTTTTCTCATCGAGGGGCTGGTCCCGCGGACCGCGCGGCTGATGCTGCGGTCGAACCTCACGGCCCTTGCGGCTCCGGCCCGCGAAGAGATCCTGTCCCTGTGCGTCTCCCGGCGCGTCGTGCTGATCGCGTCGTTCCCGTCGACGAATCCCGCGCAGGCGGACGCGCAGCGGGGAGCCGGCTTCACGGAAGGAGGGATCACCGCCATCCGGAATCTGAACGCGGCGGGGTACGGCGTGGAGGGGTCCGGCCTGGAGCTGCACCTCGTCTCGAACCCGGTCGGCGCGTTCCTTCCCGCCCCTCAGGCGCAGGCGGAGGGGAAATTCCGGAGCGACCTGCTCCGGAAGTGGGGAATCGCGTTCAACGAGCTGTACACGTTCGCGAACGTTCCGCTCGGGCGGTTCCGGAGTTGGCTGGCGGAATCGGGGAACTTCGACCGGTACATGCGGACGCTTCAGGACGGGTTCAACCCGTGCACGGTGGAAGGGCTCATGTGCCGGACCCAGCTTTCCGTGTCGTGGGACGGCCACCTGTACGATTGCGACTTCAACCTGGCGGTGGGGCGGCACCAGGGAGAGCGGAAGTCGCACGTATCGGAGATTCGGGATTTGCCGTCCCCGGGGTCCCCGATCGCGGCCGGCGATTACTGCTACGCGTGCACGGCCGGCTCCGGCTTCACTTGAGGGGGCGCGATATCGGCCCCGGAGGGGCCGCCCCTTTCAGGATCCTCTCCTCGATGAAATCCGCGACCTGATCGGGCGCGTTGAGATCGAGGAGGGGAACGTCCACCGCAAGCGGCGCGTCGCTTACGACCGCAAGCAGCGCAGGGTCGTCGAATTCCCCGCGGCAGATCAGGGGAGCGTTCATCTCCTTCCGGCAAAGCTCGATCTTCGGCAGGGCGCTCTTCCGGAATCCCTCGACGAGCACCAGGTCCATGTCGCGGAAATAGCGGTCGATGAGTTCCTCCGCCGGGGGAGACTGGGGATGGTTCTTCACCAGCGCGAGCTTCTCCGACGACGTGATCAGCACGGTGGCCGCGCCGGCGGCGGTCAGGCGGTGGCTGTCCTTCCCCGGGCGATCGATGTCGAACCGGTGCGCGTCGTGCTTGATGGCGCCGACCCGGTACCCGCGCCCGGCCAGGATCGGCAGGAGCCGCTCCAGGAGGGTGGTCTTCCCCGTGCCGGACCGGGCGATGAAGGCGACGGCCGCAACGGTCATCGCGCGACTCCGCCCGGGAGGCCGCGCCCTTCCGCGGCCGGGAACCAGTGCCTCGTCCGGTTGCAGAACGCGCAGACGGAGAGCATGACCGGAACCTCCACCAGGACGCCGACCACCGTGGCGAGCGCCGCGCCGGACCCCGCCCCGTAGAGGGCGATCGCGGTCGCCACCGCCAGCTCGAAGAAATTGCTCGCCCCGATCAGCGCCCCGGGCGCCGCCACGTTGTGGGGGACCTTCAGCCACTTCATCAGCCCGTAGACCAGCGACGAGTTGAAGTACACCTGGATCAGGATCGGGACGGCGATCAGGAGGATGTGGAAGAAGCGGGTCGTGATGTTGTCCGCCTGGAAGGCGAAGATGCACACCAGGGTCGTGAGGAGGGCGGCAACGGCGAGCGGATGAAGGACCGAAACGAACCGGTCGAACCACGCCTGCCCCTTCGTCCGCAGCAGGACGATCCTCGACGCGACCCCCGCCCCCAGCGGGATGACGATGAAGAAGAACACGGAGTAGAGCAGGACGACGAACGGCACCGTGAGGGAGGAGGCCCCGCTGACGAGGAACGTCACGATGGGGGCGAACAGCACCAGCATGATCAGATCGTTGACCGACACCTGGACCAGGGTGTACGCCGGGTCTCCGTCGGTCAGGTAGCTCCAGACGAACACCATCGCCGTGCACGGCGCGGCGGCCAGGATGATGACCCCCGCCACGTACTGGTCCGCGAGCTCCGGCCCGATCCACGGCAGGAAGAGGTGCTTGAAGAAGAGCCACCCGAGGAAGGCCATCGAGAACGGCTTCACCAGCCAGTTGACGAAGAGGGTGACCATCAACCCCTTCGGTTTCCTGCCGATGTGCGCGATCGATCCGAAGTCCACTTTCAGCATCATCGGGTAGATCATCAGCCAGATGAGCACGGCGATCGGGATGTTGATCTGGCTCCCCTCGCCGAACTCCAGCGACCGGATGACCGAGATCGCGTCGGGGAACGCCTTTCCGAGAAGAATGCCCGCACCCATGCAGAGCGCGACCCAGAGGGTGAGATACCGCTCGAACAGGTTGATCTTTTTCGCTTCCGTCGCCGGGGTGGCCGCGACGGCCCCGGGGTTCGACCCGCTCATCCGCTTCTTCCTCCCGGCCGGTCAGCCGACCTCGAATATGTAAATCATTGAATAGTGGATTCCCGCAAGGATGAAGACGATCCCCGTCACCCGCCGGCCCCAATGCTCCACCTGGCGCATGCGGTCGTAGACCTGTCCGAAGGACCGGGAGCCGAAGGAGATCAGCCCGGCGAACAGCAGGACCGGCAGGGCGGTTCCCGCTCCGAAGAGAAGTGGAAACGCGACCGGGGATCGGTATTTCAGGGAGAGTGGGATCAGGCTTCCGAAGAAGAGCGCCGCGGATACCGGGCAGAAGGAAAGGGCGAAAGAGGCGCCGAGCAGCCCGGCGCCTGTCGCTCCTCCTTTGTCCGCCCGGCGGCGCACTCTCTCGGTCAGGCCGCCCCCCGTTGTTTTCCAGGACAGAAGCTCGAGGAGGATCATGCCCGTAAGGATCAGGACAGGCCCCAGGATCCGGTTCATGTGTTGTTGCAGAAAGCAGGACAGCACGGAGGAGGACAGGAGTCCCGCCACGAGGAGGGTGCCGAGCGCCAGATACGAGGCCATCCGTCCGGCCGTGTACGCCAACCCGCAAACGGCCGTTTCCCGGGGATCGGCGCCTTTCCCGATGTAGGAGATTGCGGCGATGTTCGTCGCCAGGGGACAGGGACTGATCGAGGTCAGGATTCCCAGCCACGCGGCCCATATCGCGCCGGGAACCCCCGTGTCCATCAGATCCTCTCCAGCGCCGACCGGACTTCGCTCCGGACGTACGTTTCCAGTTTCGGTACGTCCTCCACGAGGGCCCAGACGTCCGGAAGGTTTTTCGATCCCGCCGTTTTCCCGTCGCGCATTTCCACGAGGACCAGGGCGGAGCCTTCCAGCCGGAATTCATCGAGGAAATGACGGTTCTCCGGCCGGTCCACGTTCACGACCCGGAATCGCAGCCTGCCGCCGGAAAGTTCCTGACGGAACGTTTCCTCGATCGTCCGCCTGGATACCTCCTCGATCTTCCGGCACGAGGAGCAACGGACGTTCCCGACGAAATAGTAGGCGATGAGTCGTCTTCCGCCGATGGAGGCGTCCGCGGAGCCTCCCGCAGGCGGCCCGGAGGGGGCCGGTTTGCCGCGAAATTCCTTTTCCACGATCGTGCCGACACCGGCGGCGACGAACATCAAAAGGCCAATCGTCACGATCCGGCGAAATATCACGGCTTCACGCCCATCCGGGAAAGCCGGGCGGCGACTTCCTCGTATCGCATGACACCTGTTTTCCGGTACGCGACGTTTCCTGCGGGGTCGAAGAAGACGAGGTGAGGGATCGTTTCCACCCGGTATCGCGCCGCGAGAGCCGGCTCCTTGTTGACAAGGACCATCCGGACGATCAGCTTCTCCTTGTAGACCGACCGGACCTGGTCGAGGATCTCCGACTGGGTCTTGCACTGCCGGCACATCCCCAGCCCGAAATCGGCGATCAGCACCCGGTTCCTGCTCCGGGCCAGGCTCACGAGCTCGTCCTCCTCCGCGGAGGTCGATCCGGCCGGGCCGGGAAGCAGGAGGAGCAGGATCGCGATCCCGGTCCGAACCGCGGAAAGGAGCAACGCTGCCGCGCGTGCCGTCATCGGTGGTCCTCGCGGGAGGATGTCGGGTTGAAACGGAACCGGGATTCATGCTACTCTTACATATCGCCAGATGTCAATATGAAGGAGAGTCCATGTCGCTTCGGGAATACGAGATGGTGATGAAATCCGTGGCCGATCCGACCCGGGTGAGGATCCTCAAGCTCCTCGAGGCGGGAGAGATATGCGTCTGCCAGGTCGTCGCCATCCTCGAGCTCAGCCAATCCACCATCTCCAAGCATCTCTACCTGCTGAAGGTGGCGGGGCTGGTCAAGGAGCGGCAGGTGAAAAAGTGGGTCCATTACTCCCTGGACGGTTCGGAGGGATTCCCCTACGCGAGGAAGATGCTCGGCGCATTGAAGGGCTGGCTGAACGACGACGCGATGATCATCCGGGACCGGAAACGCGAGGTCCTGGCCAGGACGCTCGGGCCGATCGAGATCTGCGGGCGGGGAATGAAGCTGCCGTCGCGCCGGATCGCGGCCTGCCGTCCGGCCATCCCGGGAGAGACGGCGGGGTCGGAATGATCCGGCGAAATCCTTGAAGATCGCGATCCTCGGGCCCGGGTGCCCCAGGTGCCGACAGACGGCCGATGCGGTCCGGGAGGCGGTGGAACAGGCGGGCATCGAAGCGACGATCCACAAGGTCGAGGACATCCGGGAGATCGTGCGGTTCAAGGTGCTGATGACGCCCGCCGTCGCCATCGATGGCCTTGTGAGGATCTCCGGCAAGGTCCCGACGGTCGAAGAAGTCAAGGCGCTCCTGGCGGACGGCGGAAAGACATGAGCGAACGCCGTGAACGACAGACCTCCCGAAGGAACTCGGGAGCGACGGCTTCGATCGATCTCCGGGCAATCGCGAAATATCTCGGATCCGGCCTGCTGGCGACGGGAGCCTGGTGGCTGGTGTACCAGGGAATCTCCCCCTTCGCGAAATGGTTCACCTACTCCCTGCTGGCCCTTTCGCCGGGGACGCAATGGACATCGGCCGTCGAGTTTTTCGTCTTCGAGGCGCCAAAGGTCCTGATGCTCCTCACCCTGGTCGTATTCGCGGTGGGGATCGTCCGGTCCTACTTTACGCCGGAGAGAGCTCGTCGGATACTCGCCGGAAGGAGGGAGTCGGCGGGGAACGTGCTGGCTTCCCTGCTGGGAGTCGTCACTCCCTTCTGTTCCTGTTCGGCCGTGCCTCTCTTCATCGGGTTCGTCGCTTCCGGCGTGCCGCTCGGGGTGACGTTCTCTTTCCTGATTTCCGCCCCCATGGTGAACGAGATCGCCCTCGTCCTCCTCTACGGGCTGTTCGGCTGGAAGATCGCCGCCATCTATGCGGGGACGGGACTGGCGATCGCCGTGATTTCCGGGTGGGTCATCGGGCGGCTGGGGATGGAGAGACATGTGGAGGAATGGGTATACGCCGCGCCCGCGGGGGGCGACGATCGGGTCGACACGATGAGCGTCACCTGGCGGGAGAGAGTCCGATTCGGACTCGAGTCCGTCCGGGACATCGTAGGGAAGGTGTGGCCGTATGCGGTCTCCGGGATCGCCGTCGGCGCAGGGATCCACGGCTACGTGCCCGCGAACTTCATGGGAGGAATCATGGGATCGGGAGCATGGTGGTCCGTGCCGCTGACCGTCGCGGTCGGCATACCGATGTATTCGAACGCGGCGGGCATCATCCCGATCGTGCAGGCTCTCCTGGGGAAGGGGGCGGCCCTGGGAACGGTGCTGGCGTTCATGATGTCCGTGATCGGTCTTTCCCTGCCCGAAATGATCATCCTCCGGAAGGTCCTGAAGCCCCGCCTGATCGGCGCATTTGCCGGGATCGTCGGCACGGGAATCCTGATGGTCGGGTACCTGTTCAATTATCTGTTGTGAGGTCGGAATGGAGAGGAAGATACGCAACGTGCTGTTCCTGTGCACGGGAAACTCCGCCCGGAGCATTCTCGCCGAGTCGATCCTGAACCGGCTGGGGAAGGGGCGGTTCCGGGGGTACAGCGCCGGGAGCCACCCGAAGGGGGAGGTCCACCCTCTCGCCATGGAACTGGTTCGAACCCTTGAAATGCCGGTCGACGGGCTGCGAAGCAAGGGATGGGAGGAATTCTCCCGGCCGGACGCGCCCGAAATGGATCTCGTCGTCACGGTCTGCGACAACGCGGCCGGAGAGATCTGCCCGATATGGCCGGGGAAGCCGGTCAAGGCCCACTGGGGGATTCCGGATCCGGCGGCGGTGGAGGGGGATGAAACGAGGAGGAGAGCCGCTTTCCGCACCGCGTACCGGCGGCTGGAAAACCGCGTGCAGGCGTTCCTCCGCGGCATGCCGGCGGATCGGATGAATTTCCCGCCCGGGGAAACCCGAAAATCCGTTCGTACATCGAACAAGCCTAAGGTGGAGGATGCCGTCAATCGATTCGGGACCGCCTCGCCGCGGCCGCGGAAAGTTTCCGGTCCGGAGCGGGGTTCCGTCCGGCGTCGTTCCGCGCCGGGGGGGAAAGGGGATGGGAAGGTGAAGGCAGCGAAGAAGCTGACGTTGGCCGTGAAGCCGATTCCGGAAGGGTACCACACGATCACGCCGTACCTGACGGTGCGGGGAGCCGACCGCGCCATCGCGTTCTACAAGAAGGCGTTCGGCGCCGAGGAGATCGCGCGAATGCACCCTCCGGACGGCAAGACCGTGATGCACGCGGAACTG
>JACRNP010000053.1 GCA_016234845.1 Deltaproteobacteria bacterium
GCAGGTGATGCCGTACCTGCGGTTCCACGACTGCCGGAAGTTCCGCGAAATCTTCGCCCCCTACCTGCGGGGCCGGTAACGGTCGCTACTCCGCAGGGGGGCTCCCCGTTCGCATGCGCCGCCAGGCTCCCCGTCTCCGAACAGCGAACATGGCCCGCGGTCCCCTCCTCGCCTTTCGGCCCACCGTCTCGCCCCGATCCAGATCCTCATCCCCAACATAGCGGGTTCTCCGCCGGTTCCGCGCTGGCGGCTCCGCTCAGGGGACCCCCCTGCTCCGTACGCTCCCGATATGCTGCAGGCGGAGTGACGCAGCGGGGGGTTCCTCGCAGGGGGCGTATGGAGCGAGGCAGAAATTGCGTCGAGCGGAATCCGCAGTGAGCGGGCGAAGATCGCGAACGTCCCCGAGAGGAAGCCCCCCGCGAGGAACGAAGCACCACCAGCGAGGGAGCAGTACCGAGCGGGGCGCCCCTTACGGAGTAGCCCCATTGGGGACAGAAAATACGCTTCGCAGCCGGGTTATCCGAAGAACTCCTTCGCGATGCCGTAGATGTCCATGTCGACGGTCTTGAGCCGGGAGGTGGCCTCGGCGAGCGGGATCGCGACGATCCGGTTCCCCTGCAGCGCCGCCATCTTCCCGTATTCGCCCCGGTGGACCATCTCGGTGGCGAACACCCCGAACCGGGTGGCGAGCACCCGGTCGTGCGCCGTGGGCGAGCCGCCCCGCTGGATGTGCCCCAGCACGACGAACAGCGTCTCGTACTTCGTCCGCTTCTCGATCGCCTTCGAGAGAACCTGGGAGATCCCGCCCAGCCGGACGTGTCCGAACTCGTCCTTCTGCGCCTCCTGCACCACGAGATCGCCCCCCGCCCCCGGCTTCTCGACGAACTGCGCCCCCTCGGCCACCACGACGATCGAGAACGACTTCCCGCGGCTGTGCCGCCGCAGGATCAGGTCGCACACCTCGTCCAGGTCGATCGGGATCTCGGGGACCAGGATGACGTCGGCGCCGCCGGCGATCCCGGCAAAGGTGGCGATCCATCCCGCGTGCCGCCCCATGACCTCCACCACCATCACCCGGTTGTGGGACTCGGCGGTGGTGTGGATCCGGTCGATGGCGTCGGTGGCGATCGAGACCGCCGTGTCGAACCCGAAGGTGAAGTCGGTCCCGTACAGGTCGTTGTCGATGGTCTTCGGCACCCCGACCACGGGGAGCCCCATGGCGTACAGTTTGGCGGCCGCGCCGAGGGTGTCCTCGCCGCCGATCGCGATGAGCGCGTCCAGCCCCAATATCCTGAAATTTTTCAGCGCTTTTTCCGGCCCCGACGCATCCTTGAACGGGTTGGTCCGGGAGGTCCCGATGATCGTCCCGCCGACGTGGAGGATGCCGGACACCATTTTTCCGTCGAGGTCCATCGTGGAGAGCTCCAGCAGACCCTTCCATCCGTTTCGCAGGCCGACGACCCGCGAGCTTTCCACGTCGGATTTCCGGACCACCGCCCGGATCACGGCGTTGAGGCCGGGGCAGTCCCCCCCGCCGGTCAGCACCCCTATCTTCATCGTCCTTCCCTACTTTCCTAGGTTTTGAATTTCCGGACAGTATAGCAGAACCGGGCCGAATCACCCCTTGGCGCAAGGCATTTGGGGCGCCCCCAAACGACGTGTCAATAATTCGTTGACAGGCAAAAAGCATTGTGGTACTGATTTACTAATAATGCCTCGTAAGCCGAATCGGCAGTAACCGGCCATACGCTTGATAAAATGACTGTTTTTTTCGTTCCAACCGGATCCGATTCCAGGAAAAACAGGGGGGGGAAACGATGGCCGAAGCACCGCACCGGTGGTGGATGACCGCCGCGGGGCAACCCATGGAAAGAGTCGAATTCGACCCGTTCCCGCCCGCCGATGGCGAAGTGGTGGTCGAAGTGGCCGGGTGCGGCGTGTGCCACACGGACCTCGGCTTCTACTACGACGGCGTCCGCACCAACCACGCGTTGCCGCTGACGCTGGGTCACGAGATCAGCGGGACGGTCGTCGCCGCGGGCGGAGGGGCCGAGTCGTGGAAGGGGAAGGCGGTGATCGTCCCCTCGGTGATCCCTTGCGGCGCGTGCGAGCTGTGCGCGTCCGGCCACGGCACCATTTGCCGGATGCAGCGGATGCCGGGGAACGACATCCAGGGAGGGTTCGCCACCCACATCAAGGTGCCGGCGCGGGGCCTCTGCCCGGTGGACGGGGTGCGGCTCGCGTCGGCGGGACTTTCGCTTGCCGACGTCTCGGTCGTGGCCGACGCCGTGACAACGCCGTACCAGGCCGCGGTGCAGGCCGGTGTGGGGCCGGGCGACTTCGCGGTCGTGGTGGGTGTCGGCGGGGTCGGCGGGTACGCGGTGCAGGTCGCGCGGGCGCTCGGCGCCACCGTGGTCGCGCTCGACGTCGACCCGGCGAAGCTCGACGCGATGGCGGCGCACGGGGCGGCGCTGACCGTCAACGTGCGCGAGGTGCAGGGGCGCGACCTGAAGAAGGCGATCCAGGAATTCGCAAAGAAGAACGGGCACCCCGCCACCTGCTGGAAGATCTTCGAATGCTCGGGAACCGCAAAGGGACAGGACACGGCGTTCGGGCTCCTGAACCACGGGGCCACGCTCTCGGTGGTCGGCTTCACCATGGACAAGGTGGAGCTGCGACTCTCCAACCTCATGGCGTTCCACGCCCGGGCGCTCGGGAACTGGGGGTGCCTGACCGAGCTCTACCCCGCGGCGCTCGACCTGGTGCTTTCGGCCAAGGTCCCTCTGGCGCCGTTCGTCGAGCGGCACCCGCTCTCCGCCATCAACGACGTGTTCGCCGCCGCCCACGACCGCAAGCTGTCGCGGCGCGCGATCCTGGTTCCCCGATGAGCGACGGCCCCCTGAAGGTGTGGCTGGAGAAGGACGGCGCGCTGCTGCGCCTGCGGCTTTCCCGTCCGAAGGCCAACATCGTGGACGCCGCCATGATCGGGGCGCTGTCCGCCGCCTTCGACGAACATCTTTCCGCACCCCGTCTCCGGGCGGTGATCCTCTCCGCGGAGGGGCCCCATTTCAGTTTCGGCGCCAGCGTCGAGGAGCATCTGCCGCACTCCTGCGCCGCGATGCTCGCAAGCCTGCACGCCCTGGTCCGCCGGATGATCGGAAGCCCGGTCCCCATCCTTTCCGCGGTGCGGGGGCAGTGCCTGGGCGGCGGCCTCGAAGTCGTCTCCGCCGGGCACCGGATCTTCGCCGCCCCCGACGCGAAGATGGGGCAGCCGGAGATCAAGCTGGCCGTGTTCGCCCCGGCCGCGTCGTGCCTGCTGCCGGAGCGGATCGGGCAGGCGCGCGCCGAGGACCTCCTCTTCTCCGGGCGCAGCGTCGGCGCCGAGGAGGCGTTCCGCATGGGGCTGGTGGACAGCGTGGCCGACGACCCGGAAGCGGCGGCGGTCGAATATTTCGACAGGAACATCGCCCCTTTGTCGGCCAGCTCCCTGCGATTCGCCGTGCGCGCGGCGCGAATCGGCTTCATCGAGCGGGTCACCGCGAAGATCGACGCGGTGGAGAAGCTGTACCTCGGGGAGCTCATGTCCACACCCGACGCGGTGGAGGGGCTCACCGCGTTCCTCGCGAAGCGTCCCGCCCGGTGGTCCGATTCATGAGTGCGGAGGCGTTCGACCTTCGATGAAACCGGTGTTCGTCGGCATCGACATCGGGTCGTCGCGCACGAAGGTCGCCGTGATCGACGGCGACCGGCGGCTCCTGGGGCACGCGGTCCGCAAATCGGGGACCGATTTCTCCCGGACCGCCGCCGAGTGCCTCGACGCGTCGCTCGGAATGGCGGGCGCGGACCGGAAAGGGATCGTCAACGCGGTGTCGACCGGCTACGGCCGAGCCAACGTCGATTTCGTGACCGGCGGGCGGAACCGGACCGAGATCGGCTGCCTCGCCAACTGGGGACGGAACTTCTACCCCGAGGCGATCACCATCATCGACATCGGGGGCCAGGACAACAAGATCATCAAGCTGGACGCCGCGGGGCGGCGGAGCGGCTTCAAGATGAACCGGAAGTGCGCGGCCGGGACCGGCGCCTTCCTCGAGGAGATGGCGCTGCGCCTCGACATCCCGATCGAGGAGATGGACGGGCTGGCGCGGCGATCCACCGAGATGGTGAAGCTGGGAAGCTACTGCACCGTTTTTTCCGCCACGGAGGTGCTGGAGAACATCCGCCACGGCAAGAAGGTGACCGACATCGTCCGGGGAATCTTCTACTCGGTCGTCAAGCGGGTGCTCGAGATGGACTCCACGACGGAGCGCGTCGTCATGACCGGCGGGGTCGTCGCGCACAACCCGTACATCGTGGAGATGACGGAGGAGATGATCGGCCGCCCGGTCCTGCTCTCGGAGTTCCCGCAGCTCGCGGGGGCGATCGGCGCGGCCTTCTACGCGATGGAAGAAGAGGAGGGAGACGCGAATGGCTGAGGAGAAGAAGATCGTGCGGAAGAAGATCCAGGCCGGGGACATGATGAACCGGATCATGGCCGACTACTTCTACGACCTGAACGAGGCGGCGACCACCGGCAGGCGGAAGGTCGCCTGGTGCACCAGCGTGGGGCCGGCGGAGCTGCTCCGTGCGATGGGGTTCGCGGTCCACTTCCCGGAGAACCACGGCGCGATGCTCGGCGCCACCCGCATGTCCACCGACATGATCCCGGAGGCGAACGCGATCGGGTACTCCCCGGACATCTGCTCGTATCTCACCGCCGACATCGGCTCCTTCCTGAAGGGGGTGACCCCCCTCTCGAAGGCGTACAAGGGGATCGAGTCGGTGCCCAAGCCCGACGTACTCGTCTACAACACCAACCAGTGCCGCGACGTCCAGGACTGGTTCGCCTGGTACTCCGCCCGGCTGGGGGTCCCCGCGATCGGCGTCACCTCCCCGAAGAACGTGAACGACGTGACCGACGCGCACATCGACGACGTCACCCGGCAGATCCAGGCGCTGGTCCCCGCCCTGGAGGAGATCTCGGGAGCGAAGCTCGACATGGACCGCCTGCGGGAGACGGTGTCGCTCTCCCGGGAGTGCACCGAGCTGTGGAAGAAGGTGCTGGAGACGGCGACCGCGGCCCCCGCGCCGCTCACGTTCTTCGACGGCACCATCCACATGGGGCCGGCGGTGGTCCTCCGGGGGACGCAACTGGCGATCGACTACTACAAGGTCCTCCTCGCGGAGCTCGAACAGCGGATCCGCGACGGCGTGGGCGCGGTGGACGAGGAGTCGTCGCGCATCTACTGGGAAGGGATGCCGGTGTGGGGGCGGCTGCGGCAGCACTCGGAGCTGTTCGCGGGGCTCAAATCGAACGTCATCGCCTCCACCTACTGCAGCAGCTGGATCTTCCCCTCCTTCGACGGGAACGACCCGTTCCGGAGCATGGCGAAGGCGTACCTCGAGCTGTTCATCGTCCGGTCCGACCGGTACAAGGAGAAGTACATCCAGGGGATGCTGGACAAGTTCCGGATCGACGGGATCGTCTACCACGACGCCAAGACGTGCCCCTACAACTCGAACAGCCGGTACGGGCTCCCCCAGCGGGTCGAGGAGGCCACCGGAGTCCCGAGCCTGGTGATCTCCGGGGACCTGAACGACCTGCGGTGCGTCTCGGACGAGCAGACGAAGACGAACGTGGAAGCGTTCATCGAACAGATCGCGGAGGGGAAGTGACATGCTGGACGCTCTCTTCAAGCCCAGGGGCGTGGCGATCGTCGGCGCATCGACCAAGGAGCTGTCGATCGGCAACGTCATCATCAAGAACCTCCAGGAGTACGGCTACAAGGGGGCGATCTACCCTGGCCCACGTGATCATCCCCGCGAAATTCGTCCCGCAGACGATCGAGGATTGCGGGAAGAAGGGGATCAAGGCGGTCGTCATCAACTCCGCGGGCTTCAGCGAGATGGGCGAGGAGGGGAGGAAGCTGCAGGAGGCGTTCCTCGCCAACGCGAAGAAGCACGGCGTGCGGGTGTTCGGCCCCAACTGCCAGGGGATCATCAACACCGACCCCGCGCTGAAGGCGTACTGCAACTTCACCTTCACCTACCCCGCGCCGGGGCACGTCTCCGTCGTGGCGCTTTCCGGCGGCGTGGGCGCGGTGATCATGCAGGCGCTGTTCGACCTGGGGATCGGGATGCGGATGTACGCCTCCAACGGGAACGCGTGCGACATCTCCATCTCCGAGATCCTCCGGTACTGGGGGGACGACCCGGAGACCCGGGCGATCGTCCTCTACACGGAGGGGTTCGCCGACCCGAAGGAGTTCCTCGAGACGGCGCGGGTGGTGGCGGCGAAGAAGCCGGTGCTGGCGATGAAGGCGGGGCGCACGGAGCAGGGGGCGAAGGCGGCCTCCTCCCACACCGGGTCGCTGGCCGGTGTGGACATCGCCACCGAGCTGATCTTCGGGAAGACCGGGATCCTGTCGTTCACCGACGAGGGGGAGATGGTGCGGGCGGCCAAGGCGTTCGCCTCCCAGCCGATCCCCGCGGGGAACCGGGTGGGGGTCCTCACGAACACCGGCGGTCCGGCCGTCATCGCCACGGACGTCCTCGTGGCGTCCGGCCTCGACGTGCCGAAGCTGTCGGGCAGGTCGATCGCCCGGCTCAAGGAGACGATGCTCCCGGAGGCGGCGATCGAGAACCCGGTCGACGTGGTGGCCACCGCGGGCGGCCCGCACTTCCGCGCCGCGCTGGACGTGCTCCTCGACGAGGAGGCGGTCGACAGCATCTTCATCAACTTCGTCACCGCCCCGTTCACCGACACGCACGCGGTCGCGCGGGAGATCGCAACTTCATGACCGACCTCACCCAGGAACGGTTCCGCGTGACGGAGCGGATCCTGGTCGAAGGCGGGGTCCCCTGCTACGCCAACCCGAGCGACGCGGCGAACGCGCTTTGCGCCCTGGTCCGTTTCGGCCGCCTGAGGAACCGCGACATCGGCAAACCCGAGACGATCGACGGCGTGGACGCCGCCCGGGCGAGGGCCGTGGTGGAGCGGGCGCGCAGGGACGGACGCAACGTCCTCTCCGCGACCGACGTCTACACGATCTTCGGCGCGTACGGGATCCCCGTGGCCGGGTGGAAGGTCGTCGATGATTCCGCCGCCGCCGTCGCCGCCGCGGACGCCATCGGGTACCCGGCGGTCGTGAAGGTCGACTCGGAAGCGATCGACCACAAGAGCGACATGGGCGGGGTGGCGGTGAACCTTCCGGACGCCGCCGCGGTGCGCCGGACGGTGGAGGGAATGCAGGCGCGCCTCGGGAAATTCGGGAAGCTCCGCTTCCTCGTCCAGAAGTTCCTCCCCGGCGGCCGCGAGCTGATCGTCGGCGCCAGCGCCGAGCGGGGACTCGGCCACCTCGTCATGTTCGGGCTGGGCGGGATCTACGTCGAGGTCCTGAAGGACGTGGCGTTCAAGATCGCGCCGGTCACGAGGGTCGAGGCGCGGGAGATGCTCGCCTCCATCCAGGCGAAGGCGCTCCTCGACGGCGTCCGCGGCGCGAAGGGGGTCGACAAGGAGAAGGTCGTCGACCTGATCCTGCGCGTCTCCCAGCTCCTCGCCGACCTCCCGGAGATCCGCGAGATGGACCTGAACCCGATCATGGCGTTCGAGAACGCCGTCTACGCCGTCGACGGCCGGATCCGGATCTGAATCTCCGTACGGTGCGGAGGGCGCACACCGATGAGCGTACGGAGCAGGGGGGTCCCCTGAGCGGAGCGGCCAGCGCGGAACCGGCGGAGAACCCGCGCTTTTGACTGTGAGGATGTGATTCAGGCGAGACGGCTGGCCGGAGGTCGGGGAGAGGACCGAGGGCCACGTTCGCTGTTCGGAGACGGGGAGCCTGGCGGCGCATGCCCCAATACGAGCTTCGCGCCGCTGGGGTACCCCCGCTGTAGCAGAAACGGGGGGCACGAACGGGGAGCCCCCCTGCGAAGTAGCTCATCCTCCGGAACGAGGGATCAGTTGATGACGATTACCATACGACTCCGGCGAAGGAGTTGCCGACAGGAGGATTGCCGATGCTGACGAAAGCGTACATCCCGTACCGCGGCTACTACAGCACCCCGTTCGTCCGCTGGCAGGGGACGCTGGCCAACGAGAACTCGATCGTGCTCGGCGCCGCCACCTCGAAGCGGTTCTTCGAGTCGAAAAAGTGGGATCCGAAGGCGATCGAGTACGTGATCGTCGGCTCCACCGTCTACCAGAAGCAGTGGTTTTACAGCGGCCCGTGGGCGGCCGGGATGATGGGCGCGGCGGGGGTTCCCGGAGTGCTGGTGAGCCAGGCGTGCTCCACTTCCGCGTTCGCCATCCACCAGGCGGGGATGGGCGTGGAGACCGGGATGTTCGGAAACTCCTGGGTCCTTCTGGCCGACCGGTGCTCCAACGGGCCGCACGCGACCTGGCCCAACCCCAGCGGTCCCGGCGGGCAGGTGATCGCCGAGGACTGGGTGATGGACAACTTCGGCAAGGACCCGTGGGCCGGCGGCGCGATGATCCAGACCGCCGAGAACGTGAGCAAGGAGCACGGCGTGACCCGCGAGCAGTGCGACGCGGTCACCCTGCGGCGGCAGGAGCAGTACCAGGCGGCGCTGGCCGACGGCCGCGCGTTCCAGAAGCGGTACATGTTCCCGGTCGAGGTGGCGCTCTCGAAGAAGAAGACGGTCACCGTGGAAGCGGACGAGGGGGTCTTCCCGAGCACGAA
>JACRNP010000054.1 GCA_016234845.1 Deltaproteobacteria bacterium
ACACGCGGAGCGCGTTCAAGTCGTCGGTCGTCATGCTCGCGGTGCCGTTCTCGGCCATCGGCGCGATCTGGCTCTTTTACATCCTCGGCTATAACGTCTCGATCGCCGCCTGGGTAGGGATGATCGCTCTCATGGGGCTGGACGCGGAGACCGGCGTGTTCATGATGCTGTTCCTGGATCTTTCCTACGACGACGCGAAGAAGAAGGGGCTGCTGCGGAGCCTCGCGGAGCTCGACGAGGCCATCATCCACGGCGCCGTGAAGCGGGTGCGTCCCAAGATGATGACGGTGGCCGCCGCGTTCATGGGGCTGCTGCCGATCATGTGGTCCACCTCCGCCGGTTCCGACGTCATGAAGCGGATCGCCGCTCCGATGCTCGGGGGGTTGGTCACGTCGTTTATCCTGGAACTGCTGGTCTACCCGGCGATCTACAAGTTGTGGAAGAAGCGGGAGCTCGGGCCGGCGTAGCCGGTCCGGCATGGCGATAACCAACGGAAGGAAGGAGAAAGGGCATGGGGGCGAAACGGTTCCTGGCGTGGTTCGCGGTGATTTCGGTTCTGGCTCTTCCGGCGGTCGCTTCGGCCGAGATGAAGGGGCACGAGGGGATGTCGGGGATGGGGAAGGATCATGCGGGCATGAAGATGGATGGGCACGCCGCGTCGGGCGGGCACGACATGGCGAAGATGGGGGACAAGGCGTTCTCCGGGAAGATCGGCCCCTGGAAGGGAGAAGCGCGCATCATGGACATGAAGGCGCACCTCGAGGCGTCCGGGATGAAGGCGCAGGGGGCGATGCCGAACTCCCACCACCTCGCGCTCTCCCTGACCGACGCGGCGAAGAAGCCCGTTACGGAGGGGAAGGGGACGGTCACGGTGATCGGGCCGGACGGGAAGGAGGCGAAGGCCTCGTTCATGGTCATGCAGGGACATTTCGGCGCCGACGTGAACCTCCCCAAGCCGGGGAAGTACGCGTTCAAGGTTGCGGTCGAGTCGGGCGGAAAGAAGGGGAGCGCCACGTTCTCCTACACGGTGAAGTAGCTTCCCCGGGATCTTGCGGATGGGGGGGCGGCGCGAATGCCGCGCCGCCCCCCCCCGCGGCGGATATCGGTTATGGACGGAGGGTGCATCCGATGAAGGTTCAACAGATCCGGTCGATCGCGAAAGGATTGGGCGTGCGGCCCGCCCGGAAGACCAAGGCGGAAATCATCCGGGCCGTCCAGGAGGCGGAGGGGAACTTCCCCTGCTTCGGATCGGCCATGGACGGTTCCTGCGACCAGGACGTTTGCTCCTGGCGGGAAGATTGCCTGAAGCCGCGAAACCCCGGCGTCGCGGGGTGACGCGCCGCCGCTTCGGAGTGTCCGCGGCCTGACGGCAAGGACGGCTCGCGCCATGGGGAATGCCCCCGTCATCTGCGGCCCCTGGAGAAGGGCGGGGATCGTCGCCGCGTCGGTCTCGACCGTCGCGGCCGCGCATTTCCTCACCCCTCCCGGGCTGCACGGCCTGCACTGGATCCACATCCTCCTCCAGAAACTCTTCTATCTTCCCATCCTGATGGCGGCCGCCTGGTTCCGTGTACGGGGGACGGTCCTGGCCGCGTCCGCGGTGAGCGCCCTCTTCGGGGCCCACGTTCTGCTGGACTGGAGCGGATTCCGGATGACGCAGGCGGAACAGATCGGGGAGATCGTCAGCTTCTGGATCATCGCGGCGACCGCGTCGTTCCTCTTCCGGAGGGAACGGAAGGCGCTGGAGGAGGCGGCGGAGGCCCACCGGGAAACGATCGGGGCGCTGGCCTCCTCCCTCGACCTGCGGGAGCGCGAGACCGGGATGCATTCGAAACGCGTACAGGAGTACGCGCTGCTCCTGGCCCGGCGGCTCGGGATCAAGGACGGGGAGCCGTGGGAGAGCCTGGAGATGGGAGCCCTGCTGCACGACGTCGGGAAGATCGGCGTGCCGGACGGCATTCTCCTGAAGAAAGGCGGGCTGACCGACGAGGAGCGGGACGTGGTCCGTCGCCATCCCGAGCTCGGCGCCTCGCTGCTGCGGCGGATCCCGTTCCTGTCCGGCGCGCGGGAGATCGTCCAGGCCCACCACGAGAAGTACGACGGATCGGGATACCCGCGGGGGCTCCGGGGGGACGCCATCCCGATCGGAGCGAGGATCTTCGCGGTCGCCGACGTCTTCGACGCCCTGACGACCGACCGCCCGTACCGTCCCGCGGACGGGTACCGCAAGGCGATCGGCTGGATCGTCGACCAGCGGGGGGCCTCGTTCGATCCGGGGGTGGTCGACGCCTTTCTCCGGATCCCGTACGGGGAGTTGCGCGAGCTCGCGGCCCGGTTCGGGGTGACGCTGGCGGAGTAGCGGCGGTCTAGTCCCTGAACTTCGCGTGGCAGGCGGCGCAGGTTTCAAGGACGCGGCCGTAGGCCGACGCGATTCCCGGAATGCCGCCGGAACGCGCCGCCCCCGACAGCTTGCCGATCCGCTTCTTCAGCTCCGCATAGAGACCCTTGAACTCCTGTATCCGTGTGGAGTTCTTGTGGGGAACATCCTTCTCGTGACCCGCAAGGGCTTCCATCAACCGGGCTGCCTGGTCCCGGGCTTCGGAAACGTTCCCGTCCACGATGGCTTCGAGCAGGCTCGACATCGCCGTCTTGAAATTCTCCATTCTCTCATGCTGGGCTTTCATGGCCTGTTCGTCGGCCGCCGCCGGGTTCTCCCGATGAGCGGCGGGATCGTGGGCGGTCGCATGCGGGACGACGGCCAGGCAGGACAGGCAGGACAGGAAAAAGGCGAGGCGGGACATCTTGCGTGAAAAGCGCATCCGGGGGGTCTCCGTTCCGTCGATATGGTCATATTTTATGGAATATTCGCCGGTCCGCTGAAGAATATTCTTCCGTGCCTCCTTCGGTGAAATCGCCGCATGTGGAAATCCTTGTGATTCCGGTCTGTTGCATCGCCATGGGATCCGGCATTCCGTATGCATTATCCGATCGCGACGGGAGCGGTAGACGGCAACCCGGAAAACAACTTCGGGCAAGGAGGAATACGATGAAGACGTACATGGTCAGGATGGCGGGTCTTGCGGCGGCGGCGGTGGTCATGATCGCGGGTTCCGCGTTCGCGGGCCAGACGCAGGCGGAACGGGAATACAACCTTGGGCGGAGCCCCGGCTTCGAAAGCGCTCCGGAGTGGCAGATCCGTCCGGCCCAGGAGACGGGAAGCGTCCCCGCGGATCACGCAAGGGAGATGAAGCCGGGCGCGGGTTCGGCGGCGGATGTCGTCACGGTGGAGATCGGCGGATCGGCGTACAGGATCGGTGTCGACCTCCCGTAGGGGCCGGTCCGGTATTCGAAGGGGCGGATCGCCGGGGATCACCCGGTCCCGCCCCCTTTTTTTTGATAATCTGGTTCCTGTCGAGAGGGGGTGATCTTCTTGCCGGACTCCATGAACTTCGTCCGCGCCTCGAGGTGAGGCGTCGGAGCGCCCGCCGGTCGGCGGGTGGAGATCGGTCGTGCAACGCCGCATGGAACGAATCCATCCAGCAGGAGGATCGCTTTCGATGAAACCGGAATTGGACAGTGTTTCCCGCTCCTTCGGTAGGACCGGGGCGGTCGTTTTCGCGGTTTTGCTATCCGCTTCCGTTCTTCTTCCTCCATATCCCCGGAATGCCGACGCCAAGGAGCGCACGGCTCTCGTGACGGTGAGCGTGAAGCTCGCCTCGCCTCCTTCGGCGGAGACGGTCCGGATGTGGGTACCGTACCCGATGTCGGACGGGAACCAGGAGATCACCGACATCCGGGTCGACGGGAACTTCACGCGCCAGGGTGTGTACCGCGAAGGGAGGTTCGGCAATCCGATCCTCTTCGCGGAGTGGAAGAACGTCCCCGGAGAACGGACGATGACGTACGCTTTCCGGGTGGCCCGGAAGGAACTTGTCGCCCGGGGTCTTCCGGAGAAGGAGCTTTCGTACTCGCGGGAGGAGTTCCGGAAGGAACTCGCCCCGGCGGCGGTCGTCCCCACCGACGGCCCGGTCAAGGAGCTTGCGGGAAGGATCACGGCGGGGAAGGCGACGAACCGGGAGAAGGCCCGGGCGATCTACGACTGGATCGTCGACAACATGCGCCGCGACCCGGGCATCAAGGGGTGCGGTCTGGGGGAGGTGGAGGGGCTCCTGTCCTCGCTGGGGGGAAAGTGCGCGGACATCCACTCCGTGTTCGTGGCCTTGGCGAGGGCCGCGGGAGTCCCGGCCCGCGAAGTGTTCGGGATCCGCTTGCCGAAGGGAGCCGAGGGCGATATGTCCAAAGCGCAGCACTGCTGGGCGGAGTGGTACCTGCCCGGGTACGGTTGGGTCGCAGTGGACCCTGCGGACGTGCGGAAAGCGATTTTGGAACGGAAGATCACGGTGGAGGAGGCCCGCCCGCTGCGGGAATACTACTTCGGCGCCGTCGACGAGAGCCGGATCGCTTTCGGGACGGGGAGAGACCTGCGACTCAATCCGCCGCAGGCGGGGCCGCCTCTGAACTACTTCATGTATCCATATGCGGAGGCGGACGGAAAACCTCTGAACGAGGACCTCTTCGGGTTCAACCTCGGCTACACGATCCGCTTCAGGGAGTTGTGAACCGGCGATCCGATCGTTGCATAATGACCTTGCAGCGATTTCCGATGGAGGTATCCGACCATGCCGTTCGTGAACGTCAAGATCACCCGCGAAGGCGCGACGCCGGAGAAGAAGGCGGAGGTGATCCGGCGGATGACGCAGGTGCTGGCGGACGTCCTCGGCAAGAACCCCGCGACGACGATCGTCGTGATCGAGGAGGTCGAGACCGACAACTGGGGGATCGCCGGGGAGACGGTGACGGTTCGAAGAAAACAGGGGAAGTGACGGACGTGAAAAAGGCCGGGCGGATCTCCTCCGCCCGGCCGCTCCCTTGTGATTTTCCCCCGGCGGCGGTCAGCCGGCGCAGGCGATCTGCTGGAAGAAGTCGTTCCCCTTGTCGTCCACCAGGATGAACGCCGGGAAGTCCACGACCTCGATCTTCCAGATCGCCTCCATCCCCAGCTCGGGGTATTCGAGCACTTCGACCTTCTTGATGTTCTCCTGCGCGAGCAGCGCGGCGGGGCCCCCGATCGAACCGAGGTAGAAGCCGCCGTGCTTTTTGCACGCGTCGGTCACCGCCTTGCTCCGGTTCCCCTTCGCGATCATGACGAGCGACCCGCCGTGCGACTGGAACAGGTCCACGTACGAGTCCATCCTCCCGGCGGTGGTGGGGCCGAACGATCCGGACGGCATCCCCTTCGGGGTCTTCGCGGGGCCGGCGTAGTAGATCGGGTGGTCCTTGGCGTACTGCGGCATCCCCTTCCCCTGGTCGATCCGCTCCTTGAGCTTCGCGTGGGCGATGTCGCGCCCCACGATGATCGTGCCGGAGAGGGAGAGCTGCGTGGTGACCGGGTATTTCGAAAGCTCGGCGAGGATCTCCTTCATCGGCCGGTCCAGGTTCACCTTCACGACGCCGTGCTCGTGCTTCCCGCGGTACTTCGCCGGGATCCGCCGGCCCGGGTTCCGGTCGAGCTCCTCGAGCCAGATGCCGGACTTGTTGATCTTCGCCTTCACGTTGCGGTCGGCCGAGCAGGAGACGCCCATCCCGACCGGGCACGACGCGCCGTGGCGCGGCAGGCGGACGACCCGCACGTCGTGCGCGAAGTGCACCCCGCCGAACTGCGCCCCGTACCCGGACCTGCGCGCGGCGGCCTGCAGCCGGGCCTCCATGTCGAGGTCGCGGAACGCCTGTCCCCCCTTGTTCCCCTTCGTGGGAAGGTGGTCCAGGTAGCCGGTGGAGGCGAGCTTTACGGTTTTCAGGCACCCTTCGGCCGACGTCCCCCCGACGACGAACGCCAGGTGGTACGGCGGGCACGCCGCGGTCCCGAGCGTCTTCATCTTCTCGACCAGGAACTTCTCGAGCGACGCGGGGTTCAAGAGCGCCTTGGTCTCCTGGAAGAGGTACGTCTTGTTCGCGGAGCCGCCGCCCTTGGCGACGAAGAGGAACTTGTACTCCGATCCTTCCGTGGCGTAGAGGTCGATCTGGGCGGGGAGGTTCGTCCCCGAGTTGACCTCCTCGTACATGGTGAGCGGGATCGTCTGCGAGTACCGGAGATTCTCCTCCGTGTACGTCTTGTGGACGCCCCTGGAGAGGTACTCCTCGTCGCGGGCGCCGGTCCACACCTGCTGCCCCTTCTTGCCGACGATCGTCGCGGTGCCCGTGTCCTGGCAGAACGGCAGGACGAAGTTGGCCGCGACTTCCGCGTTGCGCAGCAGCGCCACCGCCACGCCCTTGTCGTTGGGGGACGCCTCGGGATCCGACAGGATCGCGGCCACCTTCTCGTTGTGGGCGGGGCGCAGGAGGAAGGAGACGTCGCGCATCGCCTGGTTCGCCAGCAGCGCGAGCCCTTCCGGGTCCACCTTCAGGATCTCCTTGCCGTCGAACTTCGCGGTCGAGACGTACTCTTTCGTCAGGAGGCGGTACTTGGCGTCGTCCTTCCCCAGCGGAAACGGGTCCTGGTACGAAAATTCCGGCATCGGCGGCTCCTTCCGAAGATGGGAGTAAGGGGGGCGGAAAACATCCAGAAGATAGACCCGCGGGGATGAAACGTCAAGAAGTGGAGATGCGCTGAATGGGAAAATTTTCCCAAAAAACGAAACCGCTCTACTATTCATGAATCAGATGAATGAAGAACGAATCTCACCATGGCGGCTGAGTGGGGTTCAGCGAAATTCCCGGCAGCCACCGAAGGAGAGGGAGAGACCCCATGAAGCGTAATCTGCGGGTAGTCCTCTATTCCCACGACACGGTAGGGTTTGGCCACACGCGGCGAAACCTCCTGATCGCGCACACCCTCGTGCGGCACATGGCGGATGTCCTCCTGCTGGCGGGAGCGCCGGAATCCACCGCCTTCTCGATTCCGCAAGGCGCGGAGTGCCTCGCTCTCCCCGCGTTGTGCAAGGGACAGGACGGCCGGTACCGGCCGCGACGGATGAACGTGGACACGCACGATCTGATCTCCATGCGCTCGAGAGTGATCGCCGCGGCCCTCGAGGCGTACCGGCCGGACGTGGTGATCGTGGACAAGGTTCCGCGCGGGGCCATGGGCGAGCTGGATCCTGCCCTCGAGGTGCTGCGCCGCATCGGCGCCCGATGCATCCTGGGGCTGCGGGACGTGCTGGACGACAGGAACACCGTAATGCGCGAGTGGAACGACGCGCGTTCCGACGACGCGATCCGGCGTTATTACGATGCGGTGTGGGTGTACGGGGACCCCGCCGTGTTCGACCCGGTGAGAGAGTACGGCTTCAGCGACGAAGTCGCCGCCAAAGTCAGGTACCTCGGGTTCCTGGACCAGTCCCGGTGGCTCGACTTCGACCCCGCGGGCAGCGCCGACGGGGCGGACCGGATAATGCCCGAGGGTGGCCGGATGGCGCTCTGCCTGGTCGGCGGTGGAGAGGACGGCGCGCCGCTCGCCATGGCGTTCGTCCGTGCGGAATTCCCCGAGGGGATGACCGGCGTTCTCCTCACGGGCCCCCTGATGCCGGCGTCCGACCGCATCCGGCTGCAGCGGTTCGCGGAAACGAGATCCCACCTGCGCGTCGTCGAATTCCTGTCCCATCCGATCCCGCTCGTGAAACGCGCGGACCGGGTCGTGGCGATGGGAGGATACAACACGGTCAGCGAAGTGCTCGCGTTCGAGAAGCCGGCCCTCATCGTGCCGCGGGTCAGGCCGCGCACGGAGCAGCTCATCCGCGCGGAACGGCTGAAGGAGCTGGGCCTCATCGACGTGCTCCTTCCGGGCCGCGTCTCCCCCGGGGAATTGACGGAGTGGCTGGGCCGCGATCTCCCGCGCCCCAGGGTGCGGGAACGGATCGATCTCGGCGGACTTTCCCGCATACCCGGGCTGATGGAGGATCTCGTCTTCTCCGGCGCCGGCTTGCCTTCCGGCGGAGGGTTGCGGGCGTCCCTCCCCGGAGTGCCGGAGGATGAATTGCGCGTCGTCTTGTGACGAACCCGTCGAATCCACGGATGTCAAACCGCCTCTTTATAGGAAAGGAGCACACATGGACGTCGTGAAGAGATCCCAAGGAGGAATTACTCGTGCGACATTGTCCGCCGTCGCGGTCGCCGCCGCCATCCTGCACTCGTGCGGGGGAGGGGGGGGCGGGGGAGGAGGCGCGACGCTGCCTTCGGAGGCCCCACCGCGGACGTTCGCGGGGCCGGGGATCAACAGTGGACTCGTCGCCGGGAAGGGAAGCCTCATCGTCAACGGCGTGGAGTTCCGGGCCGGCGTGCCCGGCACCGTGCGGATCGACGGCGCGGCGGTGGCGGAATCCGCGGTGCGCCAGGGGATGGTGGTCCGGATCCGGGGCGCCTTCGGGCCGCTGGAAAACGAAGGAGGATACGACAACGTGGCGGCGGAGCCGCAGGTGATCGGGCCGGTGTCGGGCCTTTCGGGGTCCTCCTTCACCGTGCTGGGACAGGCCGTCACGATCACTCCCGCCACCATCTTCGACGATCCGGCCAACCGGGTCCTGGCGAACGGCGACGTGGTGGAAGTCCACGGCATCTTCTCCGGAGCGAATTCGATCGAAGCGACGTACATACAGCGGGATCCCGCGGGCGCGACCAAGCGGCAGGTCCGGGGAGTCGTCGGCGGGTCGGTCGCCGGATCGTTCTTCATCGGGCTCCAGCGGGTCGACCTCGGTGCGGTGACTCCCGTTCCCCTGGATAACGATTTCGTGGAGGTCGAGGGGACTCAGGCCGTCCCGGGCGGTCCGCTGCAGGCGACGAGCATCGTGGTCGACAACTTCCCGGCCCATGGCGACCAGGAGGTCGAGACCGAGGGGAGCGTGGCAAGCCACGACGCGGCCGCGAAGAGCTTCGTGTTCCGTTCTCCGTGGGGTCCCGTCACCGTGCGATACGACGTCCCGGGGTTCGCGGTGACGGCGTTCCAGCTCGAGGAACGCAACACTCCTTCGACCGCATCGGCGGTGCTCTCGGCCGGCAACCAGGTCGAAGTGGAGGGCAGATTGGTCGGCGGAGTCCTCCAGGCGCGGGAGATCGAGCTCCGGAGAACCGAGAACGCGGTCCTCGAAGGAATCGTCTCGAGCGGAGGGGGTTCGAACTTCACCCTCATGCCGTTCGGCATCGCGCTTTCCGCCCCTGCCGGCCAGGTGCCGTCCAACGGGGACCGGGTGGAGGTGGGGGGAACCGTGGTGCCGGGGACCACGTCCATCACGGTCACAAGGGTGACCCCTCTCACGGCCGGCACGCGCGTGTTCATCAAGGGGCCCGTCACGTCCAGCGATCTCGCTACCCGGTCGTTGACCATACTCGGCATACCGGTGAACACCTCCGGGCTCCAGCCGGCGGACGACGCGTCGCTGGGCCTTCCGTCCGAGTACGAGAACGCGGTGAACCGGCGGATCACGAGGGACGAGTTCTACGCGCAGATCGTTCCCCTCGTCACGGTCGTGAGGGCGAAGGCGCAGGACGACCCGGCCGCTCCCCCCTTCACGGGCGGAGTCTTCCACCCCAGGGCCGGCGTGGAGATCGAGCCGCACCGGTAAGGGACCCGGGTCGCCCCGGGAACGAAACGTGCCGGAGGAGGTGGGCGCATTGCCGTTCGAGGAACCCCAGCGGGTCGGCTACATCGTGAAGCGGTACCCGCGCTTCTCGGAGACCTTCATCGTGACGGAACTCCTCGCCCACGAGGAGGCGGGTCTCTCCCTCGATGTGTTCTCCCTGTACCCGCCCGTGGACACCCACTTCCAGGACGCCATCGCCCGCGTGCGGGCGCCGGTCCATTACGTCCCCGACAGCGACGGGAAGTCGCTTCGGTTCTGGGAGGGGCTCTGCGAGGCCGCCGCCGACGTCCCCGGCCTCTGGAGCGCCCTCGACGCGGCGGTGGGGGAAGAGGCCCGCGACGTCTTCCAGGCGGCCGTCGTCGCCCGCCTGGCGCGCCGGAGGGGGATCCGGCACCTGCACGCCCATTTCGGCAGCGTGGCGACCACCGTCGCGCGCCTCGCCGCCCGCTTCGGGGGGCTGACCTACAGCTTCACGGCCCACGCGAAGGACATTTTCCACGAGAGCGTCCGTCCGGACGACATGCGCCGGAAGCTCGCCGACGCATCCGCGGTGGTCACGGTGAGCGACTACAACCTCGAGTATCTCCGGGCGCAGTACGGAGATGCGGCCGCGCGTGTGCGGCGTATCTACAACGGCCTCGACCTGGACCGGTTCCCGTACGGCCCGCCGCGGGACCGTCCGCCGAAGGTCGTCTACGTCGGGCGCCTGGTGGAGAAGAAGGGCCTTCCCGATCTCGTCGACGCATGCGCCATGCTCGCCGCCCGCGGGAAAACCCTGGATTGCGCCATCGTGGGTGCGGGCGAGCTGGACGCGGCGCTGGCGGAGCGGATCTCGCGGCTCGGCATCGGAACCACGGTACGCCTGCTGGGACCGCGTCCGCAGGCGGAAGTGATCCGGCTCCTCCGGGAGGCCTCGGCCGTCGCGGTGCCCTGCGTGATCGGCGAGGACGGCAACCGGGACGGGCTCCCGACGGTGATCCTGGAGGCCATGGCCCTGGGGACCCCTTGCGTTTCCACGGACGTCACGGGGATCCCCGAAGTCGTGCGGCACGGAGAGACCGGCCTGATCGTGCCTCAGCGCGATCCGGCGGCGTTGGCGGACGCCCTGGAGCGTCTCGCGTCCGACTCCGATCTCCGCGTCTCCCTCGCGGACCGGGCCCGGGAGCGGATCGAAAGCGAGTTCGACATCCGCCGGAACGCGGCGATGATTCGCGGGCTCTTCCGGGAGGCGGCCGGGGAGCACGCAGCAACCGCCTGAACGGGGGGACCGATGCGCGTCGCCTACGTCTGCGCCGATCCGGGTGTGCCGGTCTTCGGCACGAAGGGGTCGTCGATCCACGTGCAGGAGATGCTTCGCGCATTCACGGGCAGGGGTTGCCGGGTCGAGCTCTACGCCGCCCGCGCGGAAGGCGCTCCCCCCCCGGGACTGGATTCGATCCCGGTGCGTCTCCTTCCGCGTCCTTCCGCATCCGTCGCCGAGGCGCGGGAGCGGGAGGCCCTGGCGGCGAACGATCCGCTGCGGCGCGCCCTCGAAGGGGCGGGCCGCTTCGACCTGGTCTACGAGCGCTATTCGCTGTGGAGCCACGCCGCGATGGAGCACGCGCGGGACTCGGGCACCCCGGGGATCCTGGAGGTGAACGCTCCCCTGGTCGAGGAGCAGGAGAAGTACCGGACGCTGGCCGACCGGGCGGGCGCCGAACGGGTGGCGCGACAGGTGTTCGCCGCGGCGCGCTCGCTCGTGGCGGTGTCGGAAGGCGTCGCTGCGTATCTGCGGGGCAAGGGCGTCGCGCCGGATCGGGTCCACGTGGTGCAAAACGGCGTGGATCCTTCCCGCTTCACCGATTCGGTCACGCCCTTCCGCCCCGCCGGGACGGAGGTTTTCACCGTCGGGTTCGTGGGGACGCTGAAGGCTTGGCACGGGCTTCCCCAGCTCACGGATGCGTTCCAACGGTTTCACGAGCGCCACCCGTCCTCCCGCCTGTTGATCGTGGGCGACGGGCCGGAACGGGAGGAACTGGTCCGCGACCTGGCCGCCCGCGGGCTTTCCGGGTCGTCCCACCTGTGCGGCGCCGTCCCCCCGGCCGATATCCCGGGATGGATGGCCTCGATGGACGCCGCGGTCGCCCCCTATCCTCCGACGGAGTCCTTCTACTTCTCCCCCTTGAAGATCTTCGAGTACATGGCCGCCGGTCTTCCGGTCGCGGCGAGCCGGATCGGCCAGATCGAAGCGATCATCCGGGACGGCGAAAACGGTCTCCTTCTCCCTCCGGGAGACGTGGAGGCGCTCGCGGCGGCCCTCGAGCGGCTGTGCAAGGACCGGGCGTTTCGGATGCGGCTCGGGCGGGCGGCCCGCGCGACGGTGCTCGAGGAGCACACGTGGGATGCCGTGGCGGGGCGGATCCTGCGCCTGGCGGCCGCAGAACCTTCGACCGCGCCGGATCATCCCATCCCCGGGTAAGGCGTTAGGAAAGGAGCGAGAGGTCTTCAGGAGATGGCCGGTCCGCGCACGCTGTCCGACATGTGGCCTTCCCTTCGCAGGATCCTCAGGCGATTCGGGCCGGAGCTCGGAAAACACCGGCTGCTGGCCGGCGGCTCGCTGCTGCTCCTCTGGGCGGAGATCTTCCTGCGCGTCCTGGAGCCGTGGCCGCTGAAGTTCGTCTTCGACCGGGTCGTCGCGGCCGCGCCTTCGAAGGGCGCTTCCAGGGTCCCGTTCGTGGACGCCATGGATTCGGGGACCCTCCTGGCCCTCTCCGCCGTCGCGATCGTGCTCCTTACGGGATCGCGGGCGCTTGCGGCCTACGGGAACACGGTGGGATTCGCGCGGATCGGGAACCGGGTCCTGAACGATGTTCGCGGAGCCCTGTATCGCCACCTCCAGTGCCTCTCCCTCTCCTACCATGCGAGGGCCCGCAGCGGCGACCTGGTCGTCCGCGTGATCGGGGACATCGGGCTCCTGAAGGACGTGGTCGTGACGGCCATCCTCCCCCTCCTGGCGAACCTGATGATCCTCGTGGCGATGGCGGGGGTGATGCTCTGGGTGAACTGGAAGCTGGCCGTCGTGGCCCTCTGCGCCTACCCGGTGTTCTGGTTTCTCGCGATGCGCGCCGGCCGCGAGATCCGCGAGGTCTCGAGGAAGCAGCGGCGCCGGGAAGGCACCATGGCCGCCACCGCGGCGCAGTCGATCGGGGCCATCAAGGCCGTGCAGGCCCTCTCCCTGGAGGAGGTGCTCGGGGAGGAGTTCCGGAGCGTCAACCGGAAGAGCGGCGCGGACGACGTGAAGGCGAAGCGGCTGGAGGCGAACCTGGAGCGCACGACGGACGTCCTGATCGCCGTCGCGACCGCATCGGTCCTGTTCTACGGGGCGAACCTCGTGATGAGGGCGGTCCTGACCCCCGGCGACCTCCTCGTCTTCCTCGCGTACCTGAACAACGCTTACAAACCGGTCCGCAGCTTCGCCAAATACACGGCGAGGCTCGCGAAGGCGTCCGCCGCCGGAGACCGGGTCCTCGACGTCCTGGAGGAATCCCCCGAGGTCCAGGACCTTCCCGGCGCCGTCCCCGCTCCGCCGTTCCGGGGAGAGGTCCGGTTCGAGGGAGTGTCCTTCGGTTACGAGGACGGCCGGAAGGCCCTCGACGGGATCGATCTCGCAGTGCGCCCCGGGGAGCGCGTCGCCCTCGTCGGCCCCTCGGGGGCCGGGAAATCCACGTTCGCAAGCCTGATCCTGCGCCTGTACGATCCGGCGGAGGGCCGGGTGACGATCGACGGGCAGGACATCCGCCGGTTCACGCTTTCCTCCGTGCGCTCCCAGGTGGCGGTCGTCCTCGAGGACCCGATGCTCTTCGCGGCGAGCGTTCGGGAGAACATCGCCTACGGCGCGCCGGACGCATCGATGGAGGAGATCGAGGCGGCGGCGCGGCTGGCGGAGGCCCACGACTTCATCGAGGCGCTCCCCGAGGGGTACGACACGGTGGTCGGCGAGCGCGGCGTGACGCTCTCGACCGGCCAGTGCCAGCGGATCGCCGTGGCGCGGGCCGCCGTCCGAAAAAGCCCCATCCTCATCCTCGACGAGCCGACCCGCGGGCTCGACACGGAAAACGGGGCCGCGGTCGTGGAGGCGCTCGAACGGCTGTCCGGCGGCCGGACCACGGTTCTCATCACCCACGACATGGAATTCGCCGCGAGGGCGGACCGGGTCGTGCTCCTTGCGGGGGGACGGATCGCGGAGCAGGGGACTCACGCGGGACTGATCCGGGCGGGAGGGAAGTACGCCGCGCTGTGCGCCATCCGCGCGGGATCCGGGAGCGTTCCGGGATCGACGGAGGAGCCGCATGCTTTCTCCCCCTGACGCGGACCTCGTCCGACGGGAGCGGTCCCTCCCGGGGCTTTCCGTCCTCCTCGACCCGGAGGCCTTCCTCGACGCCCTGCGGCCCCATGCCCCCGGGGCGGAGCTCCGGGATGCGTCGATCACCTACATCCGCTACAAGCCCGGGACGAATTGCCTTCTCGCGTATCGTATCGGGACCGGCGGAGGCGAACTCTCCGCCTACGCGAAACTCCACGGGAGCGACTCGGAGGTCAAGCTCCGGAAAGGAAGGGAGAAGGAGAAGGCATCGGTCCCCTCCCCGCTGGGGGCCGGGCGAATCGTTCTGGAGGAGATCCCCGCGGTCGTCGTCCTTTTTCCGAACGACGGCAAGTTGAGGGCGCTCAAGGAGCTCCCGGATCCCGCGGCATGGCGGAGGCGGCTCATCGATCTCTTCCCGGAGCGGCCCGCCCTGTGGGACTCCGAGGCGCGGACGCTGGCGTACAAGCCGGAGCGCAGGTACGTGGCGCAACTGGTTGCCGGGGGAGAGCCGCGCGCGGTTCTCAAGTATTACAGCGAGGAAGGATTCGCGATGGCGGACCCGAATGCCGGGGCCTTCCGCTCCCGCGGTCCGCTCCGGGTGGCGCGCCGGATCGGCCGGTCGGAACGGCGCCGCATCCTGGCGTTCGAATGGCTCGCGGGACGCCTGCTCTCCGAGGCGATCCTGGATCCGGAGCCGGATCTCGACGGGTTCGCCGCGGCCGGCGCAGCGCTGGCCGAACTGCACGCGCAGGATCCCCCCGGGCTCGCGATGCGGACGAGGCGGGAGGAAATCGGGACCTGGCTCGCCCTTGCGGAGGGGATCGCCTCCCTGCACCCCTCCGGGGAAGGGAGAGCCCGCTCGCTGGCGCGGCGGCTGGCATCCCTCTTCGGGACCGAACCCGCCGCGCTCCGGCCGGTCCACGGGGATTTCTACGCCCGGCAGGTGCTGGTGGACGGCGGCAAGGCGTCCCTTCTCGACCTGGACCGGGCCGCCCGGGGGGATCCGGCCGCCGACCTGGGCAGGTTCCTCGCCCACCTGCAGCGGGACGCGCTGCGAGGGGTTGTTCCCCCGGACCGCGTGGAGCCCGCCGGGGCCGCCCTGCTCGACGGCTACCGGCGCGCCTCGGGTTCGCACCTCCCTTCGACGGTCGAGCTGCATGAGGCCGCCGCGCTGCTCTCCCTGGCCGCCGACCCGTTCCGCCTCCGCGAGCCGGACTGGCCGCAGCGGATCGATGCGGTGCTGGAACGGGCGGAGAGGATTCTGGAGAAGGGAGGGGCGGTGATTTGAACGTCGTCGTGTCGGATACGTACGGCGTGGGGAAGGACCCGGCCCTGTCCTTCCTGTCGGACGCCATCGATCCCGCGATCGCCGGATCGCGGCTCCGGGAGTGCCTCCGGGCGGCCAGGGGGTGGGATCCCGAATTGCTGGGGATCCGGGTCGCGCGCCTCAAGCCGGGAAGGCGCGCCGTGGTAGAGTACGACATCCGGATCGGCGGGGAGCGGTCCGCCTCCGAGAAGATCACGCTCCTGGGCAAGGCTCGCGCCAAGGGGATCCGGCAGGAGAGCATCCGGGTGCAGCTCGATCTTCGGAACGCGGGATTCGGGAGCGGGAGCGAAGACGCGGTCTTTGTGCCCGAGCCGGTCGGGGTTATCCCGGAATTCCGGATGTGGCTCCAGCGGAAGGTGCCGGGGGTTTCCGCGGCGCGCCTCCTTCCCGGGGCGGATGGCCCCGCCCTCGCCGACCGGATCGCCGGAGCGATCCACAAGGTGCATCGGGCGGGCGTCCCGGCGCACCGCCGCCACACGATGGGGGACGAGCTGGCGATCCTGAAAGGTTGCCTGGAACGCGTGGCGGAGATGCGGCCCGCGTGGAAGGCACGCCTCCAGCGTCTCCTTTCGTCGTGCGGGCGGATCGGCGCGGCGGTCCCCGGGCCGGAGGCGAAGGGAATCCACCGTGATTTCCACCCCGACCAGGTGATCGTGGACGGGGAGCGGCTGTTCCTGGTCGACTTCGACGACTATTGCGAGGGAGATCCGGGAGTCGACGCGGGGAATTTCACCGCCCACCTGACCGAGCTTGCCCTGCGCACCATGGGGGACCCCGATGCCCTCCGGGACCGGGAGGAGACGTTCCGGGACCGGTTCTTCCGCCTCTCCGGGGCGCGGCATCGGGAGGCGGCGGACGCCTACGCGCTGCTGACCCTGGCCAGGCACATCCACATAAGCACCCTGTTTCCGGACCGGCGCCTCTTCACGGAGAGGATCCTCGACCTGTGCGAGCTCCGCGCGGCGGGGGAAAAAGCGGCGTAGCCGCCGGACCTTCGTCGACGAAACGGCATCCAACCGTTACGAAAGGGAGGGAACATGAACGGAATACGGAGTGCGATTCGCTTCAACCGGGTGGCCCCGCTGGCGGTTGCAGCGGCCTTCCTGCTCGCGAGTGCGTGGGTTCCTCGCACCGCATTCGCCCAGCCGACGGAACCCTCGGTCAAGGAGGCGGGAACGGAGGAGACGGCGGTGTTCGACTCCGGCGCCGCTCCGCGGACCCGGATCCCGCTTGCGCCCGGCCTGTCGATCGGGTTCCGGACGGAACTGCAGTACCAGCGGGAGGACAACTTCGACCTGGAGAAAGCGGTCCCCGACGACGTCCGGTTCTTCGAGCCGCTGGTCCGGGTCGCCCTTTCGTACTCCCCCCGGCCGATGTTCACCTTTCTGGTCGACGTCGAGGGAGCGAGGAGATTCCTGGACGACGAGGAGAACAAGAAGCACAGCGAATCCAGGCTCGAGCTGAAGCAGGCCTATCTCTCGGTGAAGGAACCGATTCCGGGGTTGACCCTCCAGGCGGGGCGCATCCGGTTCAAGGACCACCGCGAATGGCTGTACGACGAGGAGCTGGACGGGGGCCGGGTCTTCTACACCTTCTCGCGGTTCGCCGCGGAGGCGTCCGTGACGCAGAAGAACAACCGGGACCTGCTCCACGGCGGGGGCGGCGAGGACATCACGAACTTCGTGGTGATCGGTCGGTACTCGCCGGTGGACGACGTCGAGATCGCGGCGTACGGGTTCGTGCGCAGGGACCGTTCGGTCGCCGACGAGAGTCCCTGGTTCTTGGGGATCCATTCCCACGGAGAGCCGGTGAAGCGCCTCGAGTATTGGCTGGAGGCGGCCATGGTCCGCGGGAGAAGCGGCCCCCGGGACATCGAGGGATCGGGATTCGACGTGGGCGCCACGTACGGTTTCAGCGCCCCCTTGCGTCCCGCCGTCACGCTGGGATACGCCTTCGGGAGCGGGGACCGGGACACCACGGACGGAACGGACAAGAGTTTCCGCCAGACCGGACTCCAGGAGAACGAGGGGAAGCTCCACGGGGTGCGGCGGGTCAAATATTACGGCGAAATGCTGGATCCGGAACTGAGCAACATCCACATCCTGACGGCGAGCGTCGGCATCCGTCCCGAGCGCAACTACTCCCTGGATTTTCTCTTCCACAGGTACCGCCAGGACGAGGCGTTCCGGAGATTGACCATCGCGGGGCGGGATACGACCCAGCTCGACAAGAGCCCGAACGGCGTCAGCAAGGACCTCGGCAACGAGTACGATCTCGTGGTCGCGTACCGGAACACCCCGAGGACGTTGACCGCGAAGGGGACCTTCGGCCGCTTCGACCCCGGAAGCGCATTCGACGACTTCCGGCCCAAGAGCCGATCCTATTTCACCGAGCTCAAGGTCGCCTACGATTTTTAGGAGGATGGAGATGACATATCCGAAAACGGTACTGCACGTCCTTGCGCTGCTTGCGGTCCTTCACACGGCCGCATTGGGCGGGGTGCACGGGGCGAAAGCCCGGGGCGCGGGAAAGAGCGCTCCCGCCGCGACGGCGCCGATCACGGCCGGAGCCCACATCTCCGAGCATCTGTACGGTCTTCCGGGTCTCCACAACATGGGCACGGTCGCCTCCGGTATCTACCGGGGCGCGCAACCGGATGCGGCCGGGTACAAGACGCTGAAGCGCATGGGGGTCCGCACGGTGATCGACCTTCGCCACAAGAGCGATAGACAGGCGGTCGAGGCGGCGGGGATGAAGTCGCTTCGGTTCCCGATGTCCAGCTCGGAAGGCGTGGACCCCGAAACGGTCCGCGTTATCGTCGCGGCCATGACGGACCCGGCGAACAAGCCGGTCTTCGTTCACTGCGCCGCGGGGAAGGACCGGACGGGTCTCGTCGTGGCCGTCTACCGGATGGAGGAGGAAGGGTGGGAGAAAAAGGACGCCCTGGACGAGATGAAGGCGTACGGCTTCCACGAATTCCTGGGCCAGTACAAGGAGTACGTTCGGAGGTACACGGTCCACAACAAGGGGAACGGCGTCCGGAGATGAGCGGGCCGGGCGCCCCCGGTCTACCAGCTTCCGCCGCCCCCGCCTCCCCCGCCGCCCCCGGAGCCTCCTCCGCCCGAAAAGCCGCTCCCGGAGCTCCGGGGAGAGGAGTGCATGGCCGTGCTCATGGTGGAGAGGGCGGAATCGAGCGAATGGTGGAACGCCGCCGGGTGGAACGCGTCGAACCCGTGGCGGGACACGTACCAGCGGGGCGGCTCCTGGTGGATCCCCTCGAACGCCTTCGCCCACCGCTCGGAGACCCCCAGCGCGATCGCGTACGGCAGGCACCGCTCGAACAGGTTGGCGTCCTTCATCCGCTCCAGCCGGTCCCCCTCCGTCCGCGACAAAAACTCCTCGAACCCCCGGACCCGACCCAGCAGCCTCACCCCCTTCACGGTCTTGACCGGCATGTACGGGGCGAAGAGGAACACGACGACGCCGGAGAGCGCGGCGGCGGCGCCGGCGGGGATGCTCTCCACCAAGCCGGTCTTCGATGCGAGCAGCGCGGCCCCTCCGCCGAGAAAGAAGATGAGGAAACCTTTCAGCCGGAACTTCTCCGTCACGGCCAGCGGGTTCGCCCCGAAGAGCTTTCTCCGCTCCAGCCCCTCGAACGCGGACTTCTTCAGATCCTCGAGGTTCCGGAAGAACTCCTGCTTCAAATCGGAGACGCTCACCTCGGGATCGTGCTCCCGGAAGAGCCGCTCCATCAGGAGGCGCTCGAACGGCGGAAGCTCCGCGCCCGCCTCCCCGGTTTTCTTCAGCACGTACTCCTTCCTGTCGAACATCCTTCGGGTCGAGCCGCTCGTCCAGGAGCACCCCCATCTCGACGGGAAGGAGGGGGCCGCCGTCGTCCTCCGGCGGACCGTACGCGACGACCAGCGGGCCTCCCGCGGACGGGTCCCTCCCTTCGCGGCGCCATCGGAACAGCATGTAGCCGAACGTGAGCAGCGGCGCGAGGAACACCCAGTTGTCGGATAGGTTGAGCCGGAAGGCGTGCGTCTTCAAAGGGGAGGCCGGCCGGACGATCCCCTTTTCCCACCCGAGGACGACGGTCATCCCTTCCCCCGGGGCGAACGGGCGGGTCGACACGAAGGTCGCCCGGTTGGAGGATGCGGAAACCGTGCACGCCGCCTGCCGGGAACCCCGGGGGCCTGTGTAGCAACGGGTCCGGAAATCCAGCGGCCGGTTCCCGGCGTCGACGGCGACCGTGGCGGACGCCGAACCGATCGGCGCGCCCCAGTCGTTCCCCGTGATGTTCCAGTACAGCTCGTCGTGGTCCGGGAAGGAGAGGACCGCGTTCTCCACCGTGTACTCGATGACGTACGTCCGGCGTCCGTCCACGAACCTGTCCGGATCGCCGATCCGGACCCTCACGAACCCGCCGCTGCGCTCCACCTTGTGCTTCCACGGCGCGCCGGAGGCGTCCCCGACCGATACCACGCGGACCGGAGTGTACGACTCCTTCCCCAGCTCGTCGGTGTACCGGAACGGGATGTCGCGGTACAGCCCGTGGCGCGGCCGGTGGAAATCCGTCTCGATGGTCTCGACGATCCGGAGCGAGGAGTCGCCCCGGACCGTGATGTCGGACCGGAACGACGCGATCGAGAAATCCTCCGCCGGGGACGGCGAGGGGACGAGGAAAAGCGGAAGGAACAGGAGAAGCGGGAACCACCGGCGGGGGGTGTGAGGCCTAGGATAACCGGGCATCGGTCCTCTCGCGCTCCTCCGGGGAGTCGAGCCGGAAATATTCCGCCCCCCGGAAGCCGAACAGGGGAGCGACCAGGTTGGACGGGAACGTCTCCGTCGCGGTGTTGTAGTCCCGAACGACGGCGTTGTAGTACCGGCGGGCGTACTCGATGCCGTTCTCGATCTCGACCAGCTGTCTCTGGAGCTCGAGGAACCCTTCGCCCGCCTTGAGCTCCGGGTAATTTTCCGCGACCGCGAAGAGGGACGACAGTCGCTCCCCCAGGACCGCCTCCTCCTTCCCCCGATCGGCCGGCCCCGCGGCCCGGACCGCCCGGGCGCGGGCCTCCACGACCGACAGCAGGGTCGCGCGTTCGTACCCGGCGTACCCCTTCACGGCCTCCACCAGGTTGTCCACCAGGTCGTGCCGTTTCTTGAGGAGGACGTCGATGTCCGACCAGGAGGAGCGCGAAAGGTTCCGCAGCCCGACCAGGCGGTTGTAGATCCACGCCAGGAGCCCCAGGAAACCCGCCAGGACCGCCGCCGCGGCCAGCGTTCCGGTCATGCCGGACGCCCCCTTCCGCCCGGTCCCCGTTCCGGGTCCGGGCAGCATGATTTTAATATATGTTCGTGCCTCGGGGTGCGAAGATGGAGCCGTGAAGCGGGGGAAGCCGGAAGACGTCTGGTGGGTGTACATGATCTCGTGCCGCGGGGGGAAGGTCTACACCGGGACGGCGAAGGACCCGGAGGCGCGGTTCGCGGCCCACCGGGAAGGGAAGGGGGCGGCCTTCACCCGGGCGAACCCGCCGGTCGCGATGCTGCGGTGCGCCCCCTTCGGGAGCCGGTCGGACGCGTGCCGCGCGGAGGCGGCCCTCAAGAGATTGCCGCGCGGCGGGAAACTCGCGTGGGCCTATAATGTCGGGGGCGGAGACGATGTACCCCGGGGAGATTGAAGATGCCGAAGGTTCCGCGCGTCAATAAGGGGGAGTGCATCTCCTGCGGGGTGTGCATCGATACGGCGCCGACGGTCTTCCGGTTCGACGCCGACAACAAGGCCGAGGCGTACGATCCGGCCGGGGCCGACGAGGCGTCGATCCAGGAGGCGATCGACCTGTGCCCCGTCGCCTGCATCTACTGGGAAGAGACGGATTGAGCGGGAGCCGCGGCGCCGGCGGGACGTTCCGCCTCGCGGCGGCGGGGTTGGTCGCCGCGGCGCTGCTGGTGTCGGCGGGGTGCGGCAGGCACAGGGAGGTTCGCCCGGCGCCCGCCCCGGCGGCGATGCCCGCGGGCCCGAAGGTGGCGGTGGCGCCGCTGGAGAACCAGAGCAACGACCTCTCGGCGTCCGACATCGTCCGCGACGCGTTCGTGGAGGGGGTCTCCCGGCGGGGTTACGCCGTCGTCCCGGTCGCGGAGAGCGACAAGGCGCTCCGGGAGGCGCTCGGGATCAGTTACGGCGGCCAGCTTCCGACCGCGACGCCGCAGGAGGTGTGCGCCGCGCTGGGGGTCGAAGGGGTGTTCTACGGGGAGGTGCTGGAGTTCAGCAAGACCACGACCGGGATCTACAACAGCGTGACCGCCGCCGCGTCGTTCAAGCTGTACCGGAAGGACGGGACGCTGGCCTGGCAGGGGGGCGACCGCCAGGTGCACCGGGACACCCCCCGGGGCGGGAGCGCCGCGGGGCTGGGGGCCGAGATCATCGGGAGGGCGGTCGGGAACCTCCTGCTGAACCCGATGACGCCGTACGCAAGGCGCGTGGGGGCCAACGCCGCGGCGAAGGTGCCGCCCGACGCGCTCGCCGCCGCCGGAAAATGACCGGAAAGAAAAGGAGCGAAGCGATGAGGAGAGCTCTTCTGCTGGGAGGATTCCTGTTCGCGGGGGTCGCCGCCGCCGGGTGCGCCACCGCGCCCCCGGTCACCGGGCCGTCGACGCGGGATTCGGCGCCCGCGGCCGAGCCGCCGCGCAGGGCCGACGCATCGGCCCCGATCGTCTCGAAGGGGCCGAAGAAACGGGTGGCGGTGGTGAAGTTCACGGACAAGAGCGCCTACGGGCGCGGGCGGCTGGGGAGCGCGGTGCAGGACGTCCTGACCACCGAGCTTGCGCGGTCGGGGCAGTTCATCATGGTCACGCGGCAGGACCTCGACCTGGTCCTCGACGAGCAGGACCTGGCCAAGAGCGGGACGATCCAGGCGGGGACCGGCCCGAAGTCGGGCGAGGTGCTGGGGGTGAACGCCATCGTGACCGGCGTGGTCTCCCAGTTCGGCGTGAAGCAGAAGTCCGCCACCTACCTGCTGGGCGCGAGCAAGACGCAGACCGCCGAGGCGACGGTGGACGTGCGCGTCGTCGACGCGACGACCGGGCAGATCATCCACGCGGAAAGCGGCACCGGCGTGCACGAGACCTCCTCCACCGAGGTCCTCGGGATCGGGGGCCGGACCGGGTACGACGAGACGATGGAGGGGAAGGCGTTCCGCGCGGCGGTTTCCAAGTTCATCGACAACCTCATACGGAAGATGGCCACGATGGAGTGGACCGGGAAGGTCGCTTCCGTGGACGGCGGGGAGATCACCGTGAACGCCGGGAAGAAGACCGGGCTCGTCCCCGGGGACCGGCTCCGGGTCTACGGCGCGGGGCGGGAGGTGATCGACCCCGACACGAAGGTGTCGCTCGGCCGCCGGCCGGGGCCCGAGAAGGGGGAGATCGAGATCTCCGACTTCTTCGGGGAGGACGCCTCCATCGGGAAGGTCGTCCGCGGGAGCGGGTTCGCCGTCAACGACGTCGTCCGGTTCGCGAAGTAGGGAGGCGGCCATGGGAAAAACGAACGTCCGGAGAATTTCCGTTCTCGTCGCGACGGGCGCGCTGCTCTTCGCCGCGCTCCTCTCCGGCTGCTACCCGAAGAGCCAGGTGTACGGCGTGGGGAACGAGGGGGGGCTGGTCTTCAACGTGAACCCGCCCGAGGCCGAGGTCGTGGTCGACGGGGTGTCGCAGGGCGCCGCGTCCTCCTTCACCGAGGACCGGTACCTGAAGGTGTCCGCGGGAAAACATCTCCTGGAGCTGCGGCTTCCCGGGTACGAGACGCATTCGCGGGAGGTCTACGTTTCGAACTCGCTGCTGCGGATCGAGACGGGACTCGTGAGGAAATAGGCGGGGCCGGGGGCTACTTCCGCCCCCACCAGCTCTTCAGGCGGTCGGCGATCACCTTCTCGTGGCCCGCCTCGGACGGCTCGTAATATTTCCTGCGCCCGAGCGTCTCGGGGAAGTAGTTCTCCGCCACGAACCCGTCGGCGAAGTCGTGCGGGTACTTGTACTCCTTTCCGTATCCCAGATCCTTCATCAGCCGGGTGGGCGCGTTGCGGATGTGGAGCGGGACCGGGTGGCTCCCGCCGGCCTCCACGTCCGCGGCCGCCTTCTTCCACGCGATGTACGTCCGGTTGCTCTTGGGCGCCGTGGCCAGGTACACCGCCGCCTGCGCCAGCGCCAGCTCCCCCTCGGGACTCCCCAGCGTCCGGTACGCCTCCGCCGCGGCCAGCGTGACCTGCAGCGCCCCCGGGGCGGCGTTCCCCACATCCTCGGAGGCGAACCGGATCATCCGCCGGGCGACGTAGAGCGGGTCCTCGCCCGCCGCGAGCATCCTCGCCAGCCAGTACAGCGCGGCGTCCGGGTCCGATCCGCGCAAGCTCTTGTGGAGCGCGGAGATCAGGTTGTAATGCTCCTCCCCGTCCTTGTCGTACAGCAGCGCCTTCCGGCGGAGCGCCTCCTCGGCCGTCGCCCGGTCGACGGCCGAAAGCCCCTTGTGCTCCGCGATCGCGACCGCCGCCTC